>NZ_ASSJ01000066.1 GCF_000473895.1 Rubidibacter lacunae KORDI 51-2
TTTGCAGGGTTCGCAACACCTGACCGTATCGACCGGGATATTTGTCCTGCAGGTACTCGTAAAGGGTCGTGGCTTTGAGCCGCGGTTCCCGACGCAGCATCGGTTCGAGCTCGTCTTCCCACAGCCCATTAAGTGGGTCTCTGGGATTGACCTGCTGGGGCGGTGCGCCTCGATTGGGCTGATGGGTGCCGGCTTCAATGCGCTGCCCGGTGCGTTCCGAGATGTCAGCGATGAAAGCAGCATCTGCCTGCCCGAGACCTAGTGTCCTGGCATTCATATAAGCTCGCTTCTGGTAAGAATGGATGGCTCTTCCTGACACTAGGCCGCCTCGGATGAAGGGATGCTCTAGTGTCTGGAGTTGTCCGGGCTTCGTTTCCGCTTACCGAGCCAGTGCCTCCCCGGACGACAGGTCTGTCCTTTGACCCGCCAATGTCATTGGCGTTTGATAGTCGTCCACCGGACAAGCTAATTGTCGTCTAACACGTGATGCAGGTCGATGGAGCGGGAGCACTGCTAGTGCCAGAGAACGTAATATTGCTGTTTCAGCCGGCTTACAGTCCCCAGGTGAATCCAATCGAGCGGTGCTGGGAATGTTTAAATAGCGGACTGAAGTGGCTGACCTATGTTGACTGGAGGAACTCCGAGAGCAGGTCAAAAAGCGGCTGCAGCAAGCGGGGCGGGACCTCATCACTTCGCTGACGGGGTGGAGGTGGACAATAGACCAGTTATCCGTATCAGAACTTTCGGGGATTGGTATCAGTCAATGCCGTGCTGTTTTCACAGGTCAACTTCCCTTCGCTGTCGAGCTAGCTGGTACATTCGAAATCGCCCCAGGAGGCTGCAAGATCGCGCGATGCGGACTGCGTCAATAGCAACGGAAGGGACTATTCGGATAATTCTCAGAGTGGAAGTCCTGATACACAGTTGTTTCAGCCTAGAAGTGTCCGAACCAGGTCATCAGCTTCTATGTCTGGCGCTAGTGCTTTTGGCACAACAGCAGCGCAAACCACCCACGCGAGTCAGCGAACGTCCGGATAACCGGCAATGAGTGCTCATCAAGACAGGACTGCATCTGCTGGAGGTCGAACTTACGCGCGATCTCGGTGAGCATTGTTTCGCCAACAGCAAAATCGACTGTCAGGTCAAGGGTAGCCAGACGCACCTGATGGGCAACTTTGGCGCGCAAATAGGTTTCGATCTGACAGGCATCAGCGTTATAGAACGTCCAATGTTCGAAGCGATCGCGTTGGAAGTCCCCATCGAAGCGGCGATTGAGGTGGTCGAGCATGTTGAAGTTGAACTCGGCCGTCACGCCTTGGCTGTCGTTGTAGGCGGCTTCCATAACGGCAACGACTTTTTGCAAATCGATGCCGACCAAGAAGTATTCACCTGTCGTCAGAGTTTCGGCAACGAGTGAAAAAAAGGTATCGCTTTCTGCTTCCGAGAAATTGCCGAGCGAGCTACCGATGAACGTCACCATCCGCGTCGGCAACGATGCCGGCGGCAGTTGCTGCAAGCCTTGCTCGTAAGTACCGACCAAGGAATGAATTTCGATGCCGGGATAGTCTTTAGCGAGCTGCTCGGCGCTTTCGACCAGGATGCCCGCACTGATATCAATGGGGATGTAGTGCAGCGGTAAGTCCGCGCGCGCGTAAGCATCCAACAACAGACGCGTTTTCGTCGAGCTGCCGCTGCCGAGTTCGACTAAGTCGCACGCACCAGTTGCAGCAGCAATGTCATCGGCATATTGGCGGAAGATTGCTGTTTCCGCGCGCGTGAGGTAGTACTCCGGTAAGTCACA
The DNA here is from genome assembly GCF_000473895.1 of Rubidibacter lacunae KORDI 51-2. NCBI lineage: Bacteria > Bacillati > Cyanobacteriota > Cyanophyceae > Chroococcales > Aphanothecaceae > Rubidibacter > Rubidibacter lacunae. Next base: position 1,802 of record NZ_ASSJ01000066.1, read on the forward strand.
AATCTGCTCGAACAGTTGCGAGCCGCGATCGTCATAAAAAAAACGCGCGGGCAATGCCTTTTGCGCTTGCGTCAGTCCCGCGATCGCGTCGCTGCCGTCATCTTTGAGGGCTGTGTCTCCTGCCAGCACCGTCACGGTCGGACGCTGGGATTGCAAAAAGCTCGTCATCACTCTTCCTCTTGCCTGCTCGTGCCCGTTTACAGTCGAGGTCCGACGGCTGGCGATCGCGCTTGATGGCAAGCCGCAGCCGCAGCCGTTCCTGACTCACCCTAGCCCAAAAGAGTAGTCATTGCTACAGACTTGCGGCAGGTCAATTGGGGGCTCGGCTGGACGTGCCAGAGGAAGATTGCAGAGGGAGTGGTTCCGAACAAAATCCATTCTGCCCGAGCGGCAATCGCCTCACCGCAGCGGGACGTCTACGTGCCTGGCCGGATTGTTCTGCCAGCGATCGGCAACGTGGGCGTAAGTTGCTGTTGTGCGCGGGTCGGCGTGACCGAGCAAATCCTGCACCTGACGCAAATCAGCTCCGGCTTGCAAGGACAAGGTGCCGGCCGTGTGGCGCAGGCTGTGCGTGGAGAGCGTGCGCCCATCGCGGTGCTTGAGCCCCGCTTGCTGCAAATAGCCGTCGACGACTTGACGAATGCCCCGCCGCGTCAGGCGCTTCCCTCCGGCGCGATTGCCGACTGCTGCAAAGAGCGGACTGCTGGCAACAAGGCGATCGCCTTGCGCTTCGCGACTAGTTAGATAGTGCTGGAGCAGGGCTGCGATGTCATCGGTGAGCGGCACGATGCGTATGCTGCGCTTCCCTTCAACGCGAATGCCACAGCGACGGCCTTGTCGCTGCCAATCGGCGAGGTTGGCGCGGTGCATCTCCACCGTGCGCGGTCCTTCCAACGCCATGATCGCGATCAGGGCGCGATCGCGCAGGGCCTTCAACGAGTTGTCGTCGGGGATTGCGGCCAACAATTCAACCAGTTCGTCGCGTTCGAGATAAGTGATGCGCTCGGCAGGGTCGCGCTTTTCGCGCGGGGCACGGATGCCCAGGGCGGGATTTACCGACAGTAGCTCGCGCTCGATCAAGGCATCGTAAAAGCGCCGCAACACCGACAGCTTCAGCGCGACGGTTGCGGGTTTGTAGCTGCGGGACTCCACCAACCAGCGACGATAGCGCTTGATTTCCCGCTGCGTCACGTCCAGCGGATGCCGGTCGGATCGATCGCACCACTGCAAAAACTGTTGGAGCTGGGCGCTATAGGTGCGAATCGTGTCTGCGGCAGCATCACCTGCCCCGACGTCGACGTGCAGGAAGTCAGCAAAAGCGGTCAGCAACTCCGCTCGGTCGCGTAACGGTTGCTGCGCGATTGCCTCGAAATCGGCGGGCACGATCGCGGACGGAGGGCACTCAGACACGGACACCTCGCGGAGCAACAGTAGGCACCTTCAAGCATACGCCACGGTCAACGAGCGTCCGACTGGTCGGCATGCGGCTCGGGCTAGCGCGGCGTCGGCTGGGCTTCCAGGTAAGTTAAGAATTCCAGCAGCTCGGTTTCGTCTAGGAGCTGACGCGATCGCTTGCCGTAAGTTTCCTCAAGGAACTGGCGTCCTTGTTCGCTGTTCCAGCGCAAGCGCTTCAGCTCGACATTGGTGCGCGCGATGATGTCGGAATAGTCAATGGGCGAGTTTTCAGGTTCGCCCTTGGCTGCTGCCTTCGCCGTCCCCTTAGATGTCGCGCTCTTAGATCTAGTCGATTTCTTCTTAGGAGCGGGCAGCGGCTCTCTCTGCGGTTCGGGCGAGATCGCCGCAGAAGGAGGGGGTTCGGTTGAGTAGGGCTCTGGCGTCAGCGGGTGCGGGGCTGTTTTGTCGTCCCACCAGTTTGGCTGCGTACCGGCAGCAGCCGGCGTCGATACGGGCATCGACCCTGTAGGGGATGGCGCAAAACTCGACCAGTCGGTCGAGCCGGGACTCGACTCGGGACTCAATGCCTCCCCAACCTCAGAGCGGACATTGGGCTCGGGCTCGGATACGACCTCTGATGGTGCGGCAGCATACGGTGGTTCGGGCTCGGGCAGGAACAACCCAGTCGGCGAGTCCGCCAAATCCGCTGGGGTCGATGACGCTACTGGCGGCGTTAGTGGGGTAGCGACGGGCAGAACATCCAATGCGATCGCGTCGAGAGCGCGCTGGCGAGCGGCATTTTCTGCCTCCTCAACTGTATCGCCAGCGGCCAGAGCCGTTGCCAAGATCGTGTTGCCGTCTCGAACTGACACGCGTACGATGTACTGTCCGCGGTCGAGCTGAATCAAATCACCGGCGATTCCGCCACCAGGAAAGCGCGCTCGAAACTCTCGAAGCGTTGCCATTGTCTCTTCGCCTATTCTCCCGTTGCCTGCAACCCCAGTTCCAACGACCGCTGCCTCCCGACCGCTGTCGAAGTCCGTCCCCCCGGGCGACCCATCTGCCTTCCCGTGCGTAAAGGAGATCCCCAACGGTGAACGATCGCGTTGATAAAGTCGCCTACAAATGTAGCACGTTTGTTCTGGTAGCAATGCTCAATCGCGTCCGGAGGCGGCGAGCAGTCAAACTAAGATAAACTAGACTCCGATCGTTTGACGCGGCTCACCTTGTGCCCGATATGCCGGGTTCTCCCCACCGCTCGTTTGTGCCAGGTGCTGGAGATGCGCTCTCGCTAAGAGAATTGCACTGCGATTTGCACTGCTGCAGCGGAACGCGGATACGAGGGCAACCGTCGGCGCGCTTCAGCAGTTACGTCGCGTTTAGCAGTCTATACTGCACGCTGCGGTCGCGGATTCGTAGTGCTTGCCTCCGAGGTATTCGTCCTAGGAGGGGAGTTTTACCCGACGGCGTCATCAGCACGGATCGAGGTTGGTTGCGGAAAAGGCAATCGCGGCGCGGACGCCAAGGCATTTGCAGGCGTTTGCTCTTCGATCCAAATTCAGCACTGGCTTAAAATTGGCGCGGCAACTGGAGCAGGTGTTGAACGCTCTCCGAGTTCGCTCGCCGACTCCGTGCGGGCAGTGGCAAAGCTTTCATAGACCCCTGCACGCACTCAATCATCACTCTCCAGCCATTCGAGGAATTTCGAGGACACGCGCGCATGGAATTTTCGATCGCGACGCTGCTGTCGCATCTCAGCGAAGACAAGCTCATTGCTCCCAAGGTTCTAGAAAAGAAGCTCGACTGCCAGGACTTCACCACGCTGGAACGACTGCAAATTGCTCTCGACGCGCTCGAACGTATCGGCATCGTAGATAAGGAGCGCGGGAAGTACCGACGCTTGCCTCATGAAGACACCGTAGAAGCCCGCTTGCGCTGTTCGAGCAAAGGCTTTTGTTTCGCCATCCAAGACGCAGAAAGTGCCGAAGATATTTACGTGCGCGAAAGCTATCTCGGCAGCGCGTGGAATGGCGATCGCGTCTTAGTCCGCGTAACCAAGGAAGGCAGCCGCCGCCGTTCGCCCGAGGGCGAAGTGCAAGTGATTCTCGAGCGAGCCAATCCGGCAGTTTTGGCGCAGGTCAAGCAAACCGATACCGGTTTCCGTGCTGTGCCCCTCGACGATCGCCTGTTATTCGAGTTGGGATTGGTGTGCGGCGAGGATGAGGATGATATCGATCCTGCCACAGCAGTCGGCAAGCTCGTTCACGTCGAGGTGATGCGCTATCCGCTCGGCGATGCCCCGCCGAAGGGACGCATTCTCCGCATTCTCGGCAGCGATGCCGAAGAAGCAGCCGATACCGATATTGTCTGCTGCAAGCACTACCTCCGTCGCCAGTTCCCTGCCGCTGTCGAACAGGCACTCGATGACATGCCCGACGGCTTCGATCCTGCGGAACTCGGGGGGCGTCGAGATTTGCGCGAGTTGCTAACCCTGGCATTCGCCGATCTCTCCGAGACCGAACGCGTCCCAGCGGCCATCGAAACTGCTTATTCCTTGGAGCCAGTCGATAACGAGCTGTGGCGGTTAGGCATTCACATGGCCGATGTGGCTTCGTGGGTGCCGCTGGACGGAGCGATTGCTGCCGAAGCTCGCTTGCGCGGTACGGCGACTTTCCTCGGCGACTTGGTCTTGCCGCTGTTCCCCGAAGCAGTTGCCGAGCGCTACTCTTTGGAGCCGGAAAGCGATCGCCTGGCAACGAGCCTATTTTTGACCCTCGATGCTATGGGTGCGGTCGTATCGTTCGAGTTGGTCCAAAGCGTCGTGTGCGTCGATCGGTTGCTCGACTATCGCGAAGCACAGTCGCTGCTCGGCCGCCAGGACGCAGTTGCTGCCGACCTCGCCCCGGTTGTGGCCGTGCTGGACGATTTGTTTTTCAAACTCAGCCCACTGGTGAAAGCACAGCGCCAGCAAGACGGGGCATTCGAGCTAGAACTACCGGAGCGGCTGTCGCTGTTCCCCGACGAAGGACGCACTGGTGCTTTGGTGACCTCGCCGGCCCTGCCCGTGCGAGCGTTGTTGGGCGAGCTGGCGCTACCGGCTGGCCGCGCGCTCTCCCGACATTTTCAGGCGTTGGAATTGCCGGGCATTTACCGCACCCAAGTTGCACCAGACAGTAGCGACCTCGAAGATGCGATCGCGTTCGGCAACAATTCGGGCTTGACATTGGCTCTGGAGTCGGAAACAGAAGTTAAACCGCAAGACTACCAAAACTTTTCCCAACAACTCTCCAAGTCCTCCGCACCTCAGGTCCTGGCATTTCTGCTTGAGAAAACCTTGCCGCTACCCAAGTACAGCTATAAACCCGGCTCGCACTTCGGGCTGGCCTGCTCGGACGGGTACATGTCCTGTCTCGCGCCCGGACAGCGCTACGCCGACTTTTACGTACAGCACGTCCTCAAAGCCTTGCTCGAGCAGGGTCGCGATCGCCGCCACAGCCGCGCTAAGGAAGGTGTGGATTTGGGCAGCAGCGACAGCCACGGCAAAATCAACTGGAATGTTTTACCGACCCAACTCGGTGCCGACCTTGAAGTCGGTTTGTCGGGTTTGGTTTCGGATCTCAACAACAGTGAGAAGATTGCCGAGGACGCCGAGACCGATTTGATCGGGCTCAAGAAAGCCGAGCAGATGAAGGAGCGGACGGGCCAGGTCTTCGACGGTTGGATCGTAGGCGTGCAAACTTATGGCTTCTTCGTCGAGATCGAGGAACTTTTGGTGGAGGGGCTCGTTCACGTCAGCTCGCTGAAAGACGATTGGTATGAATACCGCGCGCGGCATACGTGTCTGGTCGGTCGCAAGAATCGCATTGCGTACCGCCTCGGTTCTCGGGTTAAGGTCCGCGTCAAGAGCGTAGACTATTACCGCCAGCAGATCGATTTGGTGACGGTGAACGACGGCAGCCAAGAAACCATGACCGACTTGCTCGACGACGACGGCAACGGTCGCGACTTCGATCCCAACCGCGATGCACCTAGTGGCGGAACGGGCGAGGAAGAATAGGTCGGTGCAGGCGGTCTCTATCCTGCTAGGTGGCGTGGCGTCGCGCTGCCTCCAGGAGCAGGTGCCGCTCGGCACGCAGAATGACCTTGTGGCTGAGAGCGATCGCGTCCGGTTCTACAGAAATTGCCGTAACGCCCCAATGCACGAGCTGTTCGACGGTCTCTGGTTCTGCCGCTAGCGGACCGCAGACCGCACAGGGCAGGTTTGCCGCCCGCGCTTGCCCCACGAGCTGCTGCAGCACTGCTAGCAACGTCGGACGATACTCCGCCCAGCGGGCCTCCGGGTCGTCGCGATCGATGCCCAGTGCAAGCTGCGCTAGGTCGCTCGTACCGATCGCGATGCCGCTTGCACCAACGCGGGCATACTCCGGCAATAGCACCCCCACCGACGGCACCTCGGCCATGATCCACAGCGGCATCCCGCCTAAGCCCGCCGCGATCGTCTGCTGCCGGCAAAACTCGAATTCCGCAACGCTGCGCACGTACGGCAAGATCAACCGCACGTTCTTCGCACCGCGCGCGCGCGCCACTGCCAGCGCTGCTAACTCGACCTCAAACGCTCGCGCGTCCAGTCGATAGCCCGCAGTACCCCGTTGCGGGGACAGCGCGCGGAACCCAGGCACCCCGGGCGGCCAATCCAGCGAGCGATAGTGGACGGGTCGCGGTGCAAACGCCCGGGCAAACGCCAACACTAACTTGCCGAGGCGATCGCGCAGCTCTTCCGGACGATCGCGCAGCCACGCCTCCAGCGGGCGCTCCCCGGTCAGATCGAGCAATATCATCTCCGCTCGCAGCAACCCTACACCCGTTACCGGCATCGCTGCCACTTTTGCCAGCAAGTCAATTTGGCTGCAGCTGACCCACAAATGCGTTGCAGGAAGGTTTTGTTCGGCAGCTGCCAGCAACTGGGGAACCGTTGGTTTCGGGGCTGACTGCTTGCCCGGCAAGCGCACCTCACCGCGCGTGCCATCGAGTTCGACCACGTCGCCATCGCGCAGGCGTCGCGTCGCGTCGCGCGCGCTGACTACAGCCGGAATCCCCAATTCTCTCGCCAAAATGGCTGCGTGGCTGGTAATTCCGCCCTGCTCGGCGATCGCCCCTGCTGCTCGCTTGAGCAGTGGCAGCCAGTCCGGTTCCACGGCTCGCGCTACTAAGATCGCCCCCTCGGGGAAAGCATGCAGCGGTGCGGGAGTTATCTCGGGCATGACCCAGATCTTGGCTGTGGCTGTCCCTGGTGCCGCCGCGATCCCGCGCATCATGGGCGCTCTCGCGTCTGAAGCCATTTTCGCTAGTTCCCTGCACGGCTGAAGCAGCGTGGCAGCCGGCTGATAGCGGTCGAACTGCACCAGCCAAATCTGCTCGGTTGCTGACGCGTCGGTTGCTGACCCGGCTGCAAGCGCCCATTCCAAATGAAACTCAGCTGCAACTTCGTCCGCCAGCTGCGCGATCGTGGTCAATAACTGTTCCAAGCAAGCGGCGCTCAGCGCGCATGCTCGCCGGGTTGCGGACTGTTGGCGCGACTGCATCAGCAGCTCGCCTTCCGGCGCGAGATGATAGGTTACGGGTTTGGTTCCGATGTGCCGGGAGACGATCGTGCCGTCCGGCCGGATCTGGTAAAAGTCGGGTTCTGCCTCGCCGCGCGCGAGGGCGTGACCGAGACCCCGCACCGCCCGCAACTCCCACTTCTGAGTATCGGTGGTTACCGAGCCGGCCGCGATCGCGTTAGTCAGCGGCTGCACCAGCAGTGCCAGACTCAGTGCCTCTAGCTCCACCGCCGAACGCTGCCAGTAGAACAAGCTGCGCGCCGAGAACAGTTCTGCCCACACCCGCTTGCACGCCATCGCGATCGCCTCCGGTCGATTGCGGCAAACGCGCGAGGGCAGCAATCCCGGCACCTGTTGCTGGTACGGCGGCGGCACGACGAGCGAAGGTCTGACGATAACGGCCGGTGCCTCCAGCTCGATGCTCGCGATCGCGTCGACTGCGGCTGTTGGCAATTCAGCTGCCAATAGCGAGCGCTTGGCCTGTTGGGCGATTTGCTGTAAGGCCCGCGTGTCGTTGGCGTTGAAATGCAAGGCTGCATCGGGCCAATCTGCCAATAGGATGTCTGTCTGCCCGAGCTGCGCCAGCACCTCTGGGAGCGCCGACCCGGCAATGGCGTAACCTGGCACGACAGGATAGCCCAGTTGCAGTAACTGGGCGAGGGCAGACGCTTTACTTCCGAAAAGTGCCGTATTACCCGGATCGAGGCAGTCCAACCGGTGGAGCATCTTCACGCAAACACGACAGCCGCGGGCTGCCGGTTGAGGTTGGGGGGGCTGAGGCTTTTGTTAACCAAATATTAAAGGATCGTGAAGCTTCTCAGGACTGACCGCCGTATCGCGGCTTGCGCGTCAGGCATGCACGCGCAATGTCCGCAGCAATGCATAAAACGGCTCCCAATCGTCGCGCTCGGCAATTGGCTCCCATACTGCCTCGATCGCCGGTCGCAGCAGAGCCGTTTGTGGATTCCGCGCTTGTATTTGCTGGGCTACTGTCTCCAGGTCCGCAGGAGAGAGGGCAGTCAGTGCTGCTCGGTAAAGCTGTTGCCACTGCGACCACAACCCCAGACGGGTTTGCAATTGCGGCAAGTCGGCATTCTCCAGTACCAAGTCGGCGCGATCGCGCCAGCTGGCGTTAAACCCAGCCGCGAGTGCTGCGAAGAACCCGTGGTAAGGCACCTGAGAATCTTGCAGCAGATGCACCGTTGCCTGCACCAAGCGATCGCCTCCCGGCAGGTCGCGCGATCCACCGGCAGAGAACCCGAGTCGCGCCAGCATCAGTTGGCGATAGTTAAGGGCATAACAGTCGTCGAAGCGGGCAAGCCCGGTTTCGAGATCGCTAAGCGCAGCGGCAGCTGACAGCGGCTGTTGGAGTAACTCTAGGTTCAAACGACAGATTGCCGGCTGCGCGCCGTAGCAGTACCGGCGGAAGTGATCGAAATAGGCTGCTGTGAAGTTCGGGTTATAGGTCGGTATAAAGGCGTAGGGACCGTAGTCGAAGCTCTCGCCTGCAACCGACATATTGTCGGTGTTGAGCACGCCGTGGCAAAATCCTGCCGCCATCCACTGTGCTGCCAACTCCGCCGTTCGCTCGACTAATTCTGCGTAGAACCGCGCCGCACAATCGGGCTCGCCCTGTAGGTGTGGGTAGTACCACGCGATCGCGCCGTCGACGAGTTTCCGGATGAGATCGGGACGCTGTAGGTAGTGCAGGCGCTCGAATGTCCCAAAGCGCAAATGCGTGCGGCTCAAGCGCACCATCACGGCCGCCCTGGCTGGCGACGGCTCGTCCGTCCGCCACAGCAACTCGCCGGTCTCAATTAGGCTCAGGCACCGCGAGGTTCGCACGCCTAACTGGTACAGCGCTTCTGCAGCGAGGACTTCGCGGACGCCGCCCTTGAGCGTCAGCCGTCCGTCCGCACCGCGGGAGTAGGGCGTTTGCCCGGACCCTTTTGTTCCCAAGTCGTAGAGCCAGCCGTCCGTCCCGCGCACTTGCCCGTACAGAAAGCCGCGCCCATCCCCGAGAAACGGGTTGTACTCGCCGAACTAATAGCCGTGGTAGCGCAGTGCTAAGAACGGCCCGCGCCCCTGAAATTTCCCAAAGGCTTCAATCCAGTGGTTATCTGCGACAGCAGTTGGGTCTATCCCCAACAGCGTCAGCAGCTCGTCGTTGCGAAACCGCAGCAGGTGGCGTGGAAAATCGGCAGCAAATACCGGGTCGTAGTAGTCGTCACCCACACTCTGCAGCGCGGGGGCATATTCGAGCTGGAGAAACGGATTTATTGCACTCAACGTTCTTGCACGCGATCGGTCTCGGCGATCGCCGCCGGGTAGCTTCCATTCTGAGTATCAGTCTTTTCGCGATCGCTGCGGTGCAGATGGCTCCGAACCATCGCGCGCGCCAGAATGGAGTCGAACAGCATTGCCGCCCGCGCCTTGAGTCTGAAATCCCCTTACTCGCCCCAGACCCAACCTGCGCGTTCAGTCTATCTCAACTCTAAGCGATGTCTAGGCCCCGCCCGCTAGCAACATTCCTCGCGCTTGCTGCCGTTTTCAGCATTGGTGCAGGGGCAGCGTTGTGGCCGCAAGTGACCCCAAGGTCCAAGGTTGCCAATTTCTCCATCGCGGCGCGCGGCGCAACAGTAATGGAGGGCGATCGCTGGATCGTGTCGCCCCCTGATGCGGCCCGGCTAGTCGCAGAAGGCGCGATCGTGCTGGATGCCCGCCCATCGGGGTTGTTCGTACGACGCGAGATCGCCAATGCCGTTCCCTTCGATTGGACGGAGTTCGCGCGAACGGACTTTCCCCATCAAGGGCAGCTCTTAGCGGATGACACCCTACTAGCGCAGAAACTGCAAGCCCTCGGCATCGATCGCGGCCGACCGGCGATCGTCGTCGGCGATGCGACCGCTGGCTGGGGGCAAGACGGGCGCGCGGTCTGGATGCTGCGAACGCTGGGCCACGAGCATGCGGTAATGGTCGATGGCGGCTATGACGCTCTGGTTGCAGCTGGCGTTACGGCGGCTGCGATGCCGCCGGCAATCGGCAACTTCACAGTGCAGCGGCGATCGCAATGGACGATCGAGCGCGATACATTACAAGCTCGCTTTGACAGCGCCGATGTCGTGGTATTGGATGCGCGAACCTCCGCCGAATATTCTGGGGCCACACCGCACCGCGAACGCCTCGGCGGCCATGTGCCGGGCGCGCGATCGCTACACTACCGGGAGTTCTTGACTGAGTCCGGTAAGCTTGTGCCGGAGGCAGAGATCCGCGAGCGCCTCGAAGAGGTGGGGATCGTGCCATCGACGCCCATTGCGACGTATTGTACGGGCGGCGTGCGATCGGCGTGGCTGACCGTCGTGCTGGCCGACCTTGGCTACACCGTGCAGAATTACGCGGGGTCGATGTGGGAATGGTCGGCGGCACCGGCTGCTGAATATCCCCTCGTGCGCGGCAAGGACGAATAGAGAAAACATGTGTGGATGGTGTTTGCAAAAAATCTCGCCAGGCACATTTTCATTCCAGTTTCTAATGCCAACTCTAGGAAGTGATGCGAAGAATAGCTGATAGGGAAGCCTTATTACTAGGAGGCACCTCGATAAATTCGCTCAAGACCTAAGGTCGACACGACAGCGGGGACACTTCAGTCGCTGGTATGCCCCAAACCGGTAAATTTTTGAGGTGCCCTTTAGGATCTCAAAAATCCTGAAAGGAGGCAGGCAGCTTAGGGGGAAATACTACCTTTGCGTAGCCATCCTTAACCATACATCAGCATAAACTGCGCTATTTACACCTAGATTTCGTCCTTGAAGAATTCTTCCAAATGCGACTGGATCGACCACTTCTATGCAGTGGTTTTGGATGCGATTGCGAGATAAGACTTCATTGCTCGACGCTCTATCTGTCGCGGAAAATCTTTGATTTTATATCGCCTGCGCTCCAAGTTGCAGATCGCATGGTAGAGGCGCTAATCTGACGGGGACGCTAGCCTGCGTAGGCAAACATTATTCCAGGCGTTTCGTTGACGCAAATTGTTACGGCACATGCAAACACTGGTTGCTGCGGGACTATCAACCCTATTTGCTCCTCTCAAAGCTTCGTTTATCGCTAAGACTCACCGCGTTGCTAGTGCTCAAGAAGAATTCCTTCTGCGGTTACTGCGCGTTCAACAGGACACTCAGCTCGGTCGGGATTATCAACTGTCGGCGATCGCATCCGTCCGTGAATTCCGACACCGCATTCCGGTCCTGCCTTATAGCAGCTTTGCACCCTATGTCGAGCGCGTGGCAGGTGGTGAAGCGAACGTCATGACGCCCGACCCGGTCATTTACATGAATATGACCAGCGGTTCGACCGGCAAGCAAAAGCTTATTCCCGTGACGCGGCGATCGCGTCGCTTCCGCCACCGAGCCAGCCAAGTCAGCCTGGCCTTTCTGCTATCCCTCATGCAGCAGCAGCGGCGATCGTTCGGGCAAATTTTGCTGACGAGTTCGGTTGAGTTGCTTGGCAAGACCAGTGGCGGGATCGACTACGGTCCCGTCAGCGTTGGCGACCTGCGCTTGCAAAACCCGATCGTTCGCAATGCTTTGTTATCGCAGCCGTTTGCAACGCTCGAAGCAACGGATAGCGCGGCCCGCCACTACGTGTCGTTGCTGTTTGCGCTGAATAACCCGAACGCGCGGATTGTTGCGGCCAATTTCCCAATTTTGGCCCTGATTTTGTGCGAGTACTTGGAGCGCTACGCGGATCGCCTGCTCGACGATTTGGAACGCGGTACGATTACGTCCGAACTCATGCTCGAGCCGGAGTTGCGAGCGCGTCTGGAGCGACAATTGCACCCCATGCCTCAGCGCGTCGCACGGTTGCGTTCGGTACTGAAAGCAGAAGGAACGCTGACCCCGCAACTGGCATGGCCGGACTTGAGCTTGATCATCACGGCACGCGGAGGCAACTCCGATTTCTACTTCCAGCGCTTTCCAGACTATTTCGGCGATACACCAGTTTTTGGCGGCACTTACTCGACAGCGGAAACGGTCTTTGGAATTTGTCCCGCGATCGATCGGGACGGAGCAATGCTCGCGCTCGATAGCGGTTTTTATGAATTCATACCGGCTGAAGAATGGGACAGCTCGCAGCCGCGAACGTTGCTGCCCGAAGAAGTCGAAGTCGGACAAACGTACCGCATTCTCGTTACGAACTACAACGGCTTCTATCGCTATGACCTCGGGGATGTTGTTGAGGTGTTGGGCTTCTACGCGCGCAACCCGATCGTTGTCTTCCGGCATCGTCGCGGCGGGTTGCTGTCTTCAACCACGGAGAAGACCACCGAATATCACGCAGCACAGGTTATGAACGCGCTCCAACAAGAGTTCGACCTGACCCTCGAAGATTTTTGCATAACGCTCGCTGCAGCCGAAACGCCGCCACCCTATTTAGTCAACATCGAGCTTGCTGCCCCGGAGGCGATCGCCGATCCCCACGCGTTCCTGCGCCAGTTCGATCGGCGTCTCAAGGAAGTTCATACGTCTTACGCCGTGAAGCGCCGCCGCCAAGTACCGCCGCCGTGCCTGCGCGTCTTGCCGCGCGGCAGTTTCCATAAAGTACGCCAGCGACTGCTTGCCAATGGCATACCGGAGCACCATCTCAAGTTTCCCCACATCAGCGAGGACCGACAGTTTCTCAAAGATATTCCGGTGGAGCTAGAAGTTTGCCTGCTAGACGATCGCGTCACGGGTCAGCATACAAGTTGACGATCGGTGGGAACGCCGCTGGCAGCACGCTAGAATGAGCCGCGAGAATGGGTGAGGAGCGAACGAACATGACAGATTGGGTTAAGGCGATCGCGACCAGTCCGGCCGTCCGAGCGCTTGAAAAAGCGATTCCGGACTACTCCTTAGTGGGCGATCGCACCTTTTTTACGACCGATCAATTTCCGTGGTCGGAGCGTTTGGAAGCGAATTGGTTGACGATCCGCCAGGAGTTGGAAGGAGTGCTCGATCGCGTCGGCGAGTTGCCGAATTTCCAGGACATCATGCCCCGACAGCAGCGCATCACGCAAGATAATGGTTGGAAAACCTTTTATTTCTATGCGTTTGGGTTTGTCGCGCAAGGGAACTGCGATCGCTGCCCGCAAACGTGGAAGCTACTGCAGAACATTCCGGGGTTAAAAGTCGCGTTTTTCTCGATTCTCAGTCCGGGCAAGCACATTCCCGAGCACTACGGAAAGCATAAAGGGTTGATTCGCTATCATCTGGGGTTGATAGTTCCCGAGCCGCGATCGGCGTGTCGCATTCGCGTAGGCGAAGAGATTGCCACCTGGGAGGAAGGTAAAAGTTTGATCTTCGACGATACGTTTCCTCACGAGGTTTGGAACGACACCGATGGCTATCGCGCTGTGCTGTTTTTAGATATCGCCCGTCCGCTCCGGTTTCCACTATCGTTGGTCAATTGGATTGTGTCGCAGATTTTGCGGTTCTCGCCGTTGGCTCGGGAGGCGAAGAACAATTACCTCGCCTGGGAACGACGGTTTGAAACTTCAAGTTCATCCTAGAGCTAAGGGCAGGCTATGCTGTTGTGTCTTCAGAAGGATCGGCACCTACTAGCAGTGGAGTAGCTTAACTGCAGTTTGGAGATTGCAGAGGACTGCCGCTCATGAAATTGACGAGAATCCGCTGCAGCTCTTCTAACGCCTGACTGCCTTTGATTTAAACCGTACGCGGAACTCGCGGATTCGCTTTCACGAACTCATTCAGTTGCCAGCTCGGCTGATGTCGCATCCAGAACGTAAACGAGGCTAAGAACGCGATCGCCTCCCCTCCAATTCGGCAACAAATTGCCGATAGGCGTCCGATTTCAACCCTTGCTGCAACTCCGCCAACACCCGTGCCTTATCTCCTGCAGGCGATGGTCAATGTACAAAAGTCTGGGAAACAGCGTGCGTCAGATCGCCCCTCTCTCTTGTGCAATGGTAAGGGCTGCGTAGTAAACTCGCACGGCTAAGCCATCTGCCCCCGCCAGAACTGCGCGCACTGATGCGCGATCGCTTCGGGCGTCCCGCCCGCCGCTGCCGCCCAGTGCAGCGATTGTTCTGCCAACACTGCCTGTAAATCCGCCCCCGGCTCGAGTACCACCACTTGCGGCACCGGAAAATCGCGGTAAGCCGAAATCGCTGCAATCTCCAAGGCAAAACGGCCGGGCTGAAACTTTGGATTTAACGCTTTATCGTACTCGAACTTACTAAGCATCAACTGCAGCGCACAGGTCCGTTCGGGCGCAAATGGCGGCGCGTCTACGACCTTCGCCCGGAATACTGGCACGAACTCGGCAAACGGTAGCCGCACTGTCTGCCAATCCTCAGCACCTCCGGTTGCAACTGTGTCGAACGACATAGCGTAGCCGATGCCGTCCCAGCGGTTCTCCCCGCGCAAAATGCACTTATAGCGCTGGCCGTCGCCCTTAACCACCAACTCCAGACCGGCACAACCGCTCAAATCTAGCGGTGGCTCAAAATTACGCGTCCGCACCGACGCAAACCCACCGTTGTTCGCTGTCGAGACCTCACCCGCAAACCGCGCGCGATCGCCCGCTATCTGCAAGCCGCTTTGGCTGACGCCGCCCATCACAACGTCATCCACCGCACCCCACCAGCCCCGCACGCTCGCATCCGCCCGTCGAAAATCGAACACCGGCAACAAGGTTGGTGGGGGTAGCTCTCTGGCCGCCAGCGCGATCGCTGCGGGCGTTGCATCCGCCAGGATCGCCGCCCGCACGCCGGCAAACTGCTCTACTCGCAGCGATGCGGACGAAGTTACCACTGGCTCGAACCCGCGATCGCGCAAGGCCACTGCCAGCAGTTCTGCATCGTTAGCGGTCACAACCAGCACGCGGCCAAGACCCGAGCGGGGTGCCGTGCCGGTTGGAGAATCGTCGCCGAGAATCATTTGCTTCAGCCAGTCGAGGTCTTTCAGGACGGGAACGGTGTCAAAAAAAGTCAGGGTGCGCGCAAAGCGAACGAGATCCCAAGCTTGGCGTTGACTCATGGTGGATGACTCCGTATCGCGCGATCGCCCTCGCAACAGCCCTATCCTCGCATTTCCGGCTGCGATTGCGACCTAGCTGGCTTGGGCACGCACGCAGCCGTTGCGCGCACGCGAACTCTGCTCAATTCGCGGATCAGTCGCTTTGCTTGATGTTTGTACAGCCGGCCGTTCAGGGTTCGCGGAAGAGTTCCCATTACGTCTCGAGCCAGCGCCATGCTACACCCAGTCACTCGGACCAGTGTATTTCCGCCCTCAAATACAGCTTCCGGCCCGATCGCGCGTTCGATGCGGACCTGCCAGCACCGATCGCTCGTGTTGCGCTGTCCGAGTTCGATCCGCTGCAGCCCGTCGATGGTTGCCAGCACCACCATGCGATCGCCGACTGCTAAGAGGGCGTCATCCGACGGCATCAATTTTTCGGTCCGCCCGGATCTGGCATGCAACAGCGGTACGACCGCATAACCGTATGCCACCTCCGCGAGCAGCAGTCCTTCTAGGGTGTCGCCGCTCTCGACGGTATATTCTGTCACCAGGACGGTGCGATCGTCGAGCTGGAACAAGCTCAAAATGTTCTCGCCGAAGGCTGCACCGGCAAATGCCTCGGCCACGATCGCGTAAGCGTTCAACACCCTCGCCTCCGGCAGCAGCCGCGCCAGGTTTTCGCTCAAGCGCTGCCCGTAGGTACGGATCGCGAGCTGACAGGCTGGATTCAATTTTTGGATCGTCAGACCCAGCTCAAGATTGAGTAACTCGTCCTCCGTACCGACAATGACGCTCTTCGCCGTCTTGAGATTCGCCCGCGCCAGTGCTTCATCCGACGGACCGGCGATCGCCGGCATATTCGGCAACAGCATCGGGTCGAAGTCCGGATCGAGTGGAATCCCGACGACCGGCTGCTTGAGGTCGAGCAGCAGCGACACGACCCGTTTTCCCACCCGCCGAATGCCGATAATAATCGCGTGGTCGCGTTCGGGAACCGGCGGGCGGCGGGGCGTCAACTGGAACTTGGACGACAGCAACGTCTCGGTTAGTAGCGCATAGAGCACGCCGACAAAGACCGTTCCCGCTAGGGTTAAACCCAAACTTAATAATCGCAGCCACCACTCCGCAGGACCCTCGCTCGGGCCCACGTCCCCAAACAAATCGGCATAGCCGCCCAACAGCAACACGACCGTCGCGAACAATGCCGAACTTAGAGTCGTGTCGGGGTGAAGATACAAGAGCAGCGACGTCCCAAACACGAGCAACCCGACTACCATTACTCCGCAAATGAATGCCAGCCGCCGCACGGGCGATTGCCAGACGAGCGCCAACATCTGCCGCCTTCGCTGCAGCCATGGCGCGATCGCCAGCATCTGCCGCAACTGTCTCTGTTTGTGCGGTAAACTACGTGTCGGCGTCGGGACAATGTGTTCGGCAGCGAAGTGCAACTCGGTCTCCACGTAAACAAGCGTGTCGCCGGGTTTCAGCGTAGCATCTGGCTCCCAACTGTAGAACGCGCCAGGTTTGCCGCGATCCCCTTGACGAATATGTGCCAGCACTCGCCGTGTCAAGGAATTTAACTCCAGCAGTGTTCGCCGCTGGCACAGGGGATCGCCGGCCGGAATCGGACGCTTCACCACTCGCATGGTTTGGTTGCCAAGCCGAAGTAAGCCGATTGTCTCCGTACCCAACGCCGCCAGCACGAACGCGTCTGCTGCCAACCGAGTCGGCTCAAAAGCAACGAAATTTCCCAGGCGATCGCCCAACACGCGATTGAGATTCGTTTGTGAGGAGCGCACGATCAAGCGTGCCGTCGGATTGAGCGCGCGGACCGCCAGAGCGGTCTCAGCATTGACTCGTTCGTTACTGGTAACGATGAGTGCCGCACGGCATTGCGTCACCTGCGCTGATTGTAAGACCCTGTTCTGCCGGCAGTCGCCCACCACGAAGTCCACCAGCAGTTCGGATAGGTTGGCGATTTCCAGATTGCTCGGTTGTTGAAGATCGATCGCGATCGTATCGACGCCGAACCGCGAGAGAGCAGCCGCGCAGTGTTGTCCCAGGGCTCCTTGCCCGCAGATCAAAAACAGCCCCGACGTCACGCCGGCGGCGTTGCTGCTCGCTGCTGTCTCGAGGGCTGCTGTCTCGACCACCGCGTACCTCGACGTTCGCTCGTCCCCCAATTACAAGCTTAGTCGCATTGATGCGCTCGATTCTCCGCTCGCTCTTAACCCAGCAACCGGCTCATGCAGCGATCGCACCTCAAAGTACAGGCTCAGTCGTTCGCCAGCGCGCGGCGGCAAGATGAGCCTGGATCCCCCCGGTCGCTTCACCGAAAAGTGCTGCAAGCGATCGCAACCTAAGGCGTTGCACACTCAGGAGACGATCGACCTGGATTTGGCACTGTCTATAAACGCAAATAATGCAACAGGAGCCTGACTGATAGCGTCGGCGTCTCCTCAGATTTGGAATAGCAAAGAGTTTTGCGCTTCAGAGGCTGTTGGAAAAGTTTAGGGCGGTATCAAATTACGCCAGCCGTCTGACCATTAGGCAGATCGTCACAATCTGAATCATTACTTCCGAAAAACTCCGTCTGATACTCCTAGTACACATCCACCCAAACCAGGCAAATCCGCCACACGCTCTCCCCGAGCCGCTGCAGCCGCTGCAGCACTTGCTTGCCGCCCTGGCGCTCCGGAACCCTCGCTGCTGTAACCGCCTCGTTCATCAACAATCTGAGGGTGTCCTCCACAGCATGACGCCTGCTCCCCTTCGTTTGCTTCGCTTTGACGTAGCCGACAGCGCACGCCACCATCGGCGTAGTGGCAGGCTCTGGTTGTCGAGCAACAACTCCGACGGGGTCGGGTCGCGACTGTCAGCAACACGGGTGCGGTCGCGCATCCAGTCGTGCAAGCACTGCCAAGTGCCATCGAGAGGTTTTGTTACGGACGTCGGTGTAAAGGGTTCCAGCAGGGGAAAATCGCTCGGGAGACTTTCCACTAGCAGCCTTGGACAACCAGGTAGAAGATGCGTTAAGGACGGCGTTAAGGCAGGTGCGGCGGGGGCGACCGCAGAATTTGGCAGCTGGGAGCAAAGGCGCGACGAGCGGGACTGGTCGGGAGAAAGATTGGTGCTGTCGTCTTTGGACATGGCTCACACGGAGCTGTCGTTTCAGTGTCAACAATGAAGACGGCGTGAGTTTTCTTACATGGGATGAGGACTTTTCAAATACCTCTTAATGCCAGGCGTATTCCGAGCGTACTACCTACCCAAAACACCGAACTGACTCTTCGCTATATTTAAGACATATTTAGGAGTTGTGTGGCAGCGGGTTATTTAGCGATCGTTTTGCGGATTATTTAACGATCGATATGCGTCTCTGGTCAACTGATGAAAACGATTTACTACGTTGCCATGAGCCTGGACGGATTCATCGCAGACGCTGATGAAAGTGTTGATTGGCTCGAACAGGTCAGTATTGACCCTGAGGCATCGGATTATGACTCATTCTTTGCCGGCGTTGACGGACTCTTGATGGGACGTAAAACCTTCGACTTTGTCTACAACTATGGGCAATGGCCCTATGGAGACAAGCCTACCTGGGTCTGCAGCAACCGGGAGGTGCCATCTATAAAAGGGTGCAACCTTCAAAGCCAGCATGGACCTCTGGCTGCTATGCAGCAAGCCAAACAGAAAGGCATCTCAACACTATGGGTTGTTGGCGGGGGGCAGTTGGCGAGCGTATTACTCGAAACCGGTCAACTTACCCATCTCAGTATCTCCGTAATGCCCATATTGCTGGGTGGTGGAACTCCGCTTGTGAAGTTCCTACCCAAGCACGTCTACCTAAGTCAAATGAAATCGACGCCGATGTCGGGGTTCACGCAGATCGAATATCAAGTTTTCGCATAACATCTCGTTCCACCCGACCGCCAAATCACTTTGTCGAGTGGTACAATCAATGGGCGGCAGGAGAAATCAGTCGTTTTATCGAATAGGAATAACTCATGAGTGCGAGTGCAATTATTGGCTGCATTTTAGGAATATTAGGAGGCATTATAGGAACCTATTTAAGCATCAAAAATGCAATGAGTCCAACGGAAAGATCCTTTATAGTAAAAGCAACTATCGTGACATGGATTGCAGTCATATTTTTCACGATCTTGATGTTCTTGTTGCCAAATCCATATAGATACATGTTGTGGATTCCCTACGGAATACTCCTACCTTGGGGGATCGTAAAAATGAATAAAACAATCGCAAGAATTCGCGAAGCAAATCGCAAGAATTTATGAAGCCGAACTTGTCACAGAAGGAGTGTATGTAGCCAGACGGACTCGCGGCTAGCCGCAGATGTTTAGCTTTTGCAGTCCAAGCTCGTTAGGCATGCCTTCATCAGGGAAGAGAGCGAATCCCATGCAGCTTAGACGCTGTTGAAGCCAGCTAGGACAGAACAATCAATTTTTGGGTCGATTTGCTCATGTTCCTTATGAGGGAATCTAGGAGGCGATCGCACCGAAACACAACTCGCGCAACCATCGGTTTTTTTGGGATTGGGAGGCGCGATCGCACTACCGCCAACCCTCCCACTGTGGCACGTTCACACCTGCAAACACAACGAGTCCTTGCAATCGCGCATTTGTCTCTGCTTCAACAATCTCAGCTCGGCTGGGGCAGTTTCCCGAATAGCTCTTGATAATGCCACGCCATTCCGACGCGCACGATCTCATCATCGATCGATTCATTCCCCAAGAAAACCTCAGAGACAGTCCGCTCGTAGCGAGCTTGCTCGATCTGCGCCATCGCTGCCTCCGTTCCGTCCAGGAAAAGCGATCGCAGGTAAGTCCGCCACACACTTAAACGGTCTGGCCCTTATCGTGCGCGTCAATCCCACAGAAAAGGATCTTCTGCTCCTGCGCGATCCGTTCGCGACTAGTATCGTGTCGCCGTCATATAAAATGCCGGACTTGACCAGCCAAACCTATCGCGATCGCACTGCCAGGAAAACGGCGATCGCATTCGGCTTGCGATCGGGTAGTCTCGTGCTCTATTGGCTCGCGATGGATAAAAGAGCAGCGGCGATCGCTCCGGAACATAATCATGAGCACCCAATGTTTAACCCTCATCAGGTACCCCCCACTGTACGGGACAGTTAACCTCCGTTTGCCGACGAGACTCGTCTAGCGCGGCGATCGAAGTTGGGACTAGCCGATTAGCCCTTCACATTTCCCGAGATGCCAATGAAAAGCCACTTAATTCACGTAGCCGAAGGGGAAAGGGAATAAAAAGTGGCGAAATCTTAATAAAAAGATGAGGTTCGAAATGATTCTTAACTTGTTTCGATACAAAATCTGCTCTAAACTCCAGTTGAACTCAAGAAATTAAATCTTTCTAGAGTTTAACTGGAGGCACTTTTGCTTGCCGCGTACGTACCTGTTGGAATTAGGAAGCCAGATGAGTACGGGCGCGATTCAAGGGCATTTCATTGATTAAGCCGCCTTCAACCTTCGATTGCATAATCGCAGGTTATTAGTGACCTCTGTCACTATATCACGGCTTAGCTTTGATGTTGCTGCAAGCTGTTGTGATGTCAAGAACTGCATTTTTTTTGGTTCCCGATACACATTGCTTTGTCGGTCGATCGCCTGGCAAGAGTCCTCCGGTTGTTGCGACTGAGTCCGCACGCGCTCGAGGTTCGCATTTCATCTGTGGTGAAGTGATGAGTTCACGTGCGCGCTCGAATGCTGACGCGTAATTCAATCAACGTAGGAGAGTTTGACGTGGCTACTATCTTTGGTACGGCAGGCAACGATTTGTTGTTCGACAATCTGTTTCAAGCTGACATTATCGTGGCTTTTGGGGGTAACGACACGATCTTTCTGAGCAATGATGGTTTGGGCGACACGGTATTCGCTGGAGCTGGCAGCGATACCATCTCAATTAGCGACCGTACCGGCAGCAATGCGATCGATGGCGGAGCCGGAATCGACACGGTTGATTATTCCACTCTCGGTGAATCCATCACGCTGCAGCCCTTAGGAACAATCGCCAAGGCAAGTGGCGGTTTCGACGTTATTCAGTCGGTAGAAGTCATAATTGGCGCGACTGGCGCCGGGATCGTTAACACCATCGATGGTTCCCCGATTCCAGGCTTCAACAATGGGGTCTCCTTTGACATCGATCTCGCCAGCGACTCCTTGATTCTCAATGGACTCCCCGGTGGTCCTATAGGCTTCACCGTCCAAAACTTCGCCAATGTCATTGGCACTCAAAATGACGATGTTATTAGGGGTGACAACGGTATAAACGTCTTCAATGGCGGCGAAGGGGATGACGTCCTCTTCGGGGGAGCAGGGAATGACGTCCTCTTTGGTGAGGGAGGGGATGACCTCCTCTTCGGTAATGCAGGGAATGACGTCCTCTTCGGTGGCGTAGGGAATGACGTCCTTTTCGGTAATGCAGGGAATGACGTCCTCTTTGGTGAGGGAGGGAATGACCTCCTCTTCGGTAATGCAGGGAATGACGTCCTCTTCGGTGGCGCAGGGAATGACTTCCTCTTCGGAGGGGCAGGGAATGACATCCTCAACGGTGGCAGCGGTTCAAACATCATCATTCAAGCAACGAGTAATTTAACCCTCGTCGCTGAAGTGCCTGCTGTGGACTTCCTCGCCGGTGTTGAGGGCAGAGTCAAGACCGATCCCCTGACAGGCGACTCTGTATTCGACTTTGGTTCCTCAGGCACAAACCCCGGCCGAGGTGAGATTGACGAGCTAAACGGTGATTCGGGTTCCGACGTGTTCATCCTTGGCGACGCCAATAGCGGTCCCTTCTACGTAGGTGGTGGCAATGCTGACTTTGCCTCAATCTCCGACTTCGATCCGGACTTAGACAAGTTCATCCTCGACCCTTTCACACCTGTTATCTCAATTCCTGGGGCGTTGGGAGATGTTGAGGCCTTCTGGGATCTCAACTTTAACGGTATCCTCGATAAAGCTGACGATCTGTTTGCCGTGGTGAATTTCTCCGACACTTTGGAGGGCTCCATTCCGGATGTCACTGGCCTCTTCGCCAACGCTGAATTTGCAGGCAGCCTCCCTCCCATCGCCTAGCATCTAGTTGCTCGAGGGGACGCTAATATTGCCGTCTCCCGATCGCAAGGGGTCTGAGGTCGCTCGACCGAAGGCCCCTGAACCGATTGGTGATTGCTTTTCGCTAGACAGCCGAGACTAGAAGAACTTTCCTCGCAAATTCAATGTTCGGTTACCCAAAGGAAAGATCAAAACAATATCCAGGCAACCATCGCTAAATCTTCGGGCACTCCCACCAAACGCAACACGCTCACCATCGCTTCCCGCTGCTCCTTCTTTGCAAACCAAGTAGTGCTTAACCGAGCGATCGCCTACTAATGCCGAGGCGCTAATGTCACGCGGATTGGCATTTATCTTACCCGAGGCGTTCGGCACCAGAAACAGTGGGTTCTAAACAAAAGGACAAACCTCGAAAACATTCTTAACTTGCCTTGGAATAAAAACTGCCATAGACTTCTACTGAGCTGCAGAAAGTAGAAGGTTTCTTCAGTTCTCGGAGGTATTTTTGCTGGTCGCGTACGTACCTTTTGGAATTAGGAAGCCAGATGAGTACGAGCGCGGCTGGAGGCGTGCAGCTAAGGAGATCGCCAGCCACCTTCGATTGCATTATCGCAGGCTTTTTGGTGTCTTCCGTCACAATAGCATAGCTCGGACTTGATGTTGTGGCCGGCTGTTAAGATCGGGAACTGCAAACTCTTTTAGCTCCCGATACGGACTGCTTCGTCAGTCTATCGCCTAGGAAGAGTCCTCCACTGTTGAAACTGAATTCGCGCGTGATAATGGTTGGCATTTCATTTGTGTGAAGTGTCGAGGCTTATTACGCGCGCACAGATGCTGACTCGTAACTCATTCAACATAGGAGAGTTTGACGTGGCTATTATTCTTGACACGGTCGGCGGCAATATCTTGTTGGACAATGCGTTTGAAGATGACTTTATCTACGCTTTTGGAGGTGACGACACGATCGTTCTGAGCGATGATGGTTTGGGCGACACGGTATTCGCTGGAACGGGTGATGACACCATCGAAATCAGCGACCGCACCGGCAGCAATACGATCGCTGGTGGAGAAGGTGTCGACACTGTTGATTATTCCAATCTCGGTGAATCCATCACTCTAAATTCCCTAGGAGTCGCCAAGGAAAGTGGCGGGTTCGACTTTATCGATTCGGTCGAAGTTTTTATTGGCGCGACTGGCGCTGGGATTGTCAACACCATCGATGGCTCTTCTATTGGAATTGTTGCCAACACAGCTTTCCTCAACGTCGATCTCGCCAGTGAATCCCTGATTCTCGATGGACTCCCCGATGGTCCTCTGAGCGTCACAGTCCAGAACTTCGACAATGTCATTGGCACTCAAAACGACGACATAATTAGGGGTGACAGCGGCACAAACGAATTCTCTGGTGACGAAGGGGATGATGCCCTCTTTGGTGACGGAGGTGATGACACCCTCGATGGTGGTGGCGGGAATGATACCCTCCGTGGTGCCGATAATGGCCAAGGCGAGGTTGACGAGCTAACCGGAGGTTCAGGCTCAGACGAGTTCATCCTTGGCGATGCCATTAGCGGTCCCCTTTACGTTGGCGGTGGCGATACTGACTTTGCCCGTATCACCGACTTCGAGTCTGTTGACACTTTAGCCTTCGACCCTAACACGCCTTTTATCGATATTCCTGGGACGTTGGGGTTGGGGCTGGGCGATCGTGAGTACTACTGGGATCTCAACGCCAACGGTATCCTCGATGGGGTCGACGATCTGTTTGCCGTTGTAGATTTCGCCTAACTGCCTGGCACAAGTGCCTCAAACCAGGCAAGCTCGTGGTGAGATTGCAGGGGTTTCAGGAGATGTGGTTAATTAGCCAGGGATTTTGCTCCAATCCCAGGGGTCTTAGGTCGCTCGACCGAAGACCCCGAATCGATTGGTAATTGTGTTTCGCTAGATAGCTGAAACGAGAAAAGTTCACCCAGCAAATTCAATGTCCGGCTACCCAGAGGTGAAGACACCCCCAACCATCGCTTCTCACTAGCCACCCACTCAACAGTTCACAAACGTTTGCCGCTGTTCCTCCCCTAGCTCCGCGAAAGAAGTTGGACTTAACCGAGCGATCGCTCACAATTGCTGAGCTGCCAAGGTCACGCGGCTTCGCAAACACTCCCTATGGCAATCGGGGACAGAAACAGCACGATCTAAATAAAAAGACAAGACTCGAAGGAATTCTTAACTTGTCTCAATATAAAAATGCTTTATACTTCAGTTCAACTGCTGAAAATTTCTTATTTCTGCAGTTCGATCGTAAGCACTTTTGCTTGCCGCCTACTTACCTATTGGTACTAGGCAGCCAGGTGAGTAAGGGGTCAGCATGGTGGCGTGCAGCTATGAATATCGCCAACTACCTTTGATTGCCTTATCACAGGCTTTTGGTATCTTCAGTCACATTGGCATAGCTAGGACTTGATGTTTTAGCAAGCTATTGATGACAGAAACTGTAAACTCTTTGAGTTCTAGAAAGGACTATTTTGTCGGTCGATCGCCTAGCAAAAGTCCTTCGATTGTTGCAACCGAATCTGCAGGCGCTAAAGGTTGGCATTTCTTTTGTGTGAATTGTCTAAGACTTGCGCGCGATCGGATGCTGAGGCGTAATTCAATCAACATTAGGAGAGTATGACGTGAGTGATAATTTGATTCTTGGTGGACCAGGTGATGATGTCTTGCCCGACACTCTGCTCCACGTCGACGTTATAGTGGCTCTTGAAGGTAACGACACGATCTTTCTGGGCGATGATGGTTTGGACGACCTGGTATTTGCTGGAGCTGGCGATGACACCATCGAAATCAGCGATCGCACCGGCAGCAATACGATCGTTGGTGGAACCGGTGTCGACACCACTGATTATTCCACTCTCGGTGAATCCATCACGCTGAATCCCCTAGGAACAATCGCCAAAGCAAGTGGCGGTGTCGACCTTATCGAGTCGGTCGAAGTCATTATTGGTGCGACTGGTGCAGGGATTGTTAACATCATCGATGGCTCCCCTATTGGAGGCTCCACCAACGCGGTCTCCCTCGACGTTGACCTCTCTAGCGACTCCTTGATTGTCAATAACATCCCAGGTGGTCCTCTTAGCTCCACCGTCCAAAACTTCTCCCATGTCATTGGCACTCAAAATAACGACGTTATAAGAGGCGACAATGGTACGAACGTCCTCATCGGTGGCGCCGGGGATGACATCATCTTCGGTGAAGGGTTTAGCTTTGCCGATATTGACACCCTCGCAGGGGTTGAGGGCACCTTCGAAGTCGATTCCCTGACAGGCAACTTTATATTCGACTTTGGTCCCTTTGGTAGTAACCCCGGCCAAGGCGAGCTTGACCAGCTAATCGGTGGTTCCAGCCCCGACGATTTCATTCTTGGCGACCCCAATAGCGGTCCTTTTTACGTGGGTGGTGGCAATACTGACTTTGCCTTTATCTCCGACTTCGATCCGACTCAAGACTTGCTCATCTTCGACCCTCTCACACCTTTTATCGAAATTCCTGGGGCGTTTAGCGATCGCGAGCTTTACTGGGATCTCAACTTCAACGGCATCCTCGATGCCGCGGACGATCTGTTTGCGGTTGTGGATTTCTTGTAAATCTTTCTTTCCTACACAGTGGTGGAGTCCATTGCGGATGGCAGTGGACTCCGTTGCGGATGGCAATAGTCTCTTCGCCACCGCAATAACACCGACATTTTCGGCAGCCGCCCTCCCACGCCTACCATCTAAGGGCACGAGGGGACGCCAATATTGCCGCTTTCTAATCAACAGGTGTCTAAGGTCGAACAAACGTAGACCCCTAAATAGATTGGGGGCTTGCGTTTCACAATACAGCAGAGATGAGAAAAGCTCTCCCCGCAAATTCAGTATACGGATTACCAGAGGTAGGGACAAAACATAACTCCGCTAACCATTAATTCATCTTGGATACTCCCACCAAACGCGATAGGGTGACCTCTGCTTGCTGCTGCTCCAGCTCTGCGATCGCAGCCTGCAGCTCTCTGGCGGCTTGCCAACGTTTCAGTATCTGTACCCTGTCACCACTGCCGGAGTGGTAGTCCAGCTCGACCAGGCGTATCTGTTGCTGAGTTTCCAGGCGATCGCTCGCAAACTCCCCCCGCCGCCGATCGGCACGTACGCTAGCACCCTTGCCGTGCTCCCTTTGCACATGCGATCGCGCAGGGACTCGTCTCGGCGCTCCAGGTCCGCACGGCGAAGTTACAGCTCCGCGATCTGGAAGCGATCGCGCCATTGGCAAAAAATAAATTTCGTCCCAGTCTGTGCTGTTACCTGAGGCCTGCACTCGGTTAAAGCTAGAGATCCCTAGGTCCCCTGACTCCCATCTCCCTCATTGGGCGGAGTAGCTTCAATCCCGAGTTTTTTGTACGAGAATTTGAGCTGCTTCCAGAAGGACTTGATCTGCCGGTAAGCATCCTCCGATGACAACTTTCCGCCCGTTTCCAAATTGCAGATGTAGCTTACTCGCTGGGCAAATTCTTGCAAATTGGCATTGAAGACCAAGTTCTCGGGCTTGACCTTGCCGTGATAGGGGTGGCGAGGATATAAGAAACGTTCCTTACTTGGGTTGGGTCCGTTAGAATCGCTCATCTCGCACCGTCGTTCGGGTTATGGTAACAGAACACTTCAATTGCTTGCTGCTGCTTTAGATCCAGGTCCGGACAAAACCGGGACAGATCGGCCTCGAAAATGGCGACGATAGCTTCGC
The DNA here is from genome assembly GCF_000473895.1 of Rubidibacter lacunae KORDI 51-2. NCBI lineage: Bacteria > Bacillati > Cyanobacteriota > Cyanophyceae > Chroococcales > Aphanothecaceae > Rubidibacter > Rubidibacter lacunae. The sequence continues at coordinate 28,670 of NZ_ASSJ01000066.1, forward strand.
CTAGTTGCCGTTCGACAGGGGGCGGTGGGTGCTCTCCCAACGTGTCAGACGGATTGCAACGCCAGACGATTTCCTGCAGACCAAGGAAGTGGCGATCGCGTCGGGGGACGGTTCTTCCCTTAACCTAATCTTAACCCGAGCTTAACTATAGCCTCTTTAACACTCCAGCAGCAGACGTCCATAGAGACGGTGTGGCGGGTCGCAATCCAAGCAAATCGAGCCTTTGAGCGGCATTATTTTTTTACGGCGCCACCTGTCCGTACTCCCAGATTTGCTTCGGAAGGTGTTGTCGACGATCGAAACATAACTGCCTTCCAGCAGTCCGCGCATGGAACCATGCCAGTCAGCCCGCTCAGTTCGTGTCGCAGCCACAAAACATGCTTCAAATGCATTTAAACGGATAGACCTTAAGATCTAGCCTGCGCAGTCCAACATCACTAGCGCGTCGATCGCCCAACGCCAGTTTCAATATGACTGCCAGCTCCTCAATGCGTCGGTCGGTCGCCATCTGTGCGATCGCTTCCCATCCGGCACACTGGGAGCGATCGCGTTAAGCCATTCATACCGCACCAACTCGACGACAAACTCGCGCAACAGTTCTGCGCCGCCCCCCTCAAAGCCTGGGTCGCGCTCTAATTAGCTTCGACGTCTTCGAAGAGACCCGCCAGGTCTATATCTTTTTCGTCCCGGTTTCCACCGCCGCAGATTTGCCGGCGGTGCTGGCTTATTCGGTCGCATCGGTACCGTGCCCAGTGCCCTCGAAGTCTTCCACATCGCTCCAGTCAAGTCCGTTCGGTGCAGTGTCGGAGTCGTTGCTTGGTTGCCGCTCTATGTTCTCGTCCGTTGTGACCGCTATGTGCGCCCAGTCGGTCCGATCGAGGGAGGCGGCGATCGCCCGGTTGGCAGGCAGCTTAATTGCGAATGCCATCGATGGTCTTGGCAAGGCGGATTGAAGAAAATCACCATAGCGGCAGCCTAGTGGAAGAGTTCGCCCAGATCGCACCTATTTCATCGTGCTGGTGCCGGTGGGGTATTCGCCGCTAACGTCTGTGTCGCTCGGAAAGGGTATCCGGATGGAGACCGCGTGCGGCCAGGAGCGTGCAGATTTGCTGCCACAGCTCGGCGTTCGGTCGCAAAAGCTCGAGTGCTGCCGCTGCCCCTCTCAGTTCGGATTCGGCGCTCTCGGCCAAGAAAGCAAGCAGAAAATCCACAGACGCCTTGGAGCGGAGCATGGAGATCGCCAGCAAAGCCGTGCTTCGCAGGTTGGGTTCGAAGGTGCGCTCCCACCATGCCCGGAGTAGCTCGAATGCCTCCGGAAGCCTCGACTCGCCTAGCACGAGAGCCGCGGCTTCTCGGACCTCGGGCTCGCTCGCATCGAGGTGACCTGCGACCAAACTTAAGGAGTCATGCGGGGCCAACGATAGTAACGCCGTAAAGCAATCGGCCAGGACCGTCGGCGTATCTCCCACCCGAATCCGCAACCGCAATAGAGGCACCCCGCGTTCTCGGTTTTCGCTGTAAGCGATCGCTTGCGCGGCAGCAGTCCGAGCGGGGGCTTCGGGGTCGGCTAGGAGGTCCGCCAGCTCTACAAAAACATCTTCATAGTTTGCGCGGACGAGCCCAAGGGCACAGATACTCCTAAGCTTGGGAGCCGTGTCTTGCCGGCCGCCAAAGACGGGTTCGAGTTGGAAATGGCGAATGCCGCTAAGAAATAATTCAATCTCCCGACAGTCCATGCGGTAAAGGGCATCGGCAATGCTGGCTTTTGCCAAGCAATTGGGGTCGCGCGCGATCGGATCGATTAAAAACGGATCGAAGGCTGCCATCAACGCTGGAGCGAGTTGCCTCAGGTTGTGCTTGGCGACCAGTTTTGCCCCTCGCGCCACAGCAACGGCTTGCTTGCTTGCGATCGCGCGTCGCAGATCGGCGACAGCGGCGTCGGCTGGCAACGTTGCTTGCACTCGGTCTAAGAGCTGCTGCAAATCGGCGAGTTTCCGGGATTTTGCCATTGGCTATTGTGGAAGCGAGCAACACTTAGCAGTATATAGGAACTATCTTTTCTCTGTTTTCGAAAGATACATTCCAAAATTATCCATTGAAACCTCTATAATTTCGTGCCTAGGTACCACTTTGCCACGAAATTCTGGCTCGATAAACCAGCCTTTCGATCTGAAAAAAGAGAGCACAAACTTGCTCTTTAACTTGCCTCTTTGTCTTCCACCAATGCTTACTTCCTGCGCTCGATTCACAGAATATTCTTCTCTTTTGCTAATAGGGTTGCACCCCTGACTGCCAACCCGGTAGCAGTCCGCGCCCGGGAAGTTTGCCTTCATGCAGGAAAGAACTGAATCCTCTTAAGCTATCGGTCGCGCGACGACGCACCTGCCCGAACCAATATACGACGCAACACTCGGACGGACGGTCAACGCCTCGTTGCAAGTACGACACGCTCGATACCGGCAAGGTCGTAAGCGCTGCGAGTATCGTTATAGCTGCCATTAGCAACCAGCAGCTGCAAGACTGTAGGGGCTTGTCCGGCCATTAACTCGCAGAGCCAAACTCCACCCGCATGTAAGTAAGAGGGTGCTGTGGCGATCGCGTGGCGAACGCAATCGAGACCGTCGACACCGCCGTCGAGAGCGCGACGCGGTTCGTGCCGTGCGACTTCGGGTTGCAAGCAGTCGATCTCGTGGCTGGGAATGTAGGGCGGGTTGCTGACGCAGCCGCTCAAGCGGCCGCGCAGGTGGGCGAGGGGCTCGTACCACGAACCGCAGTAAAACCGGACGCGATCGCCGACCCCGGCTGTGCTTGCATTCGCGCGCGCGACTTTAAGGGCGTCAGCTTCGATGTCCGTAGCGTGAATCGTTGCTGACGGCAGTGCTGCTGCCAGTGCAATCGCGATCGCACCGCTGCCCGTTCCTAAATCTGCCCAGTGACCGCGGGCCAGGTCCGGACGCCCGCAGGTGGTGGCGATCGCCAGCTCGACAAGTTCTTCGGTTTCCGGGCGCGGAATTAGCACGGCTGGCGAAACGTGCAGCGTGAAATCTCGCCAGGGCGTCTGACCGATTAAATACTGTACGGGGACTCGTTCGGAAACCCGCCGCTGCCACAGGCGATCGAGTTCTGCGAGCGGGCGCTCTAACAACACTTGCGGCCGGGACGCGAACGTACCCAGTCGCAGTGTCAGAGTGTCGAGCCCCGCCCCTTCTCGTAATAGCCAATCGACCTCCGTCGGATCGATGCCAGCCGCCATTGCCTGCTGCCGAGCGCGGGTTCGCCAGCAGGCGAGGTCGGAACCGGAGACAGCCGGTAAGCGGTCCAAGAGCAGTGCTAGTTACCGCCTTGTTGTTGCTGGCGCAACAGCTGCAGCGATTCCGTCGTCGGTACGATCACGATGTTGCGCAGTTCTTCCTCGTTGCCCTCACGCAGAGCGCCGATCAGATTTTGCAGCGGAACAACATCGATATTCACCGTACTAGCGAGGTCCGGCTGCTCTTGACCGAAGCGATCGATCACTTGGTCGATCTGCTCTTTCTCAAAGAAAACCGGGATGATCCGCTCCCCGTCGCGCTCGATCGTCAGGTAGCCTTGTTCTTCGCCCCCGCGCGCGACGAACATCGGGACGCCGGGAAAGCCTTGGAGGTTTTGCCCCTGCGCCTGCAATACCGACAGAGCCGACTGCACCTGTTCGTCGGTCGGAATATAGGCGAAACTCGGGGCTTCAGCGTTGCTAGCGTTTTCTTGTTCCAACTTATACACTTCTGCCATCGACACCGGACGAATGCTTACCTGGCTGGCAAGCTCGGGATTGGCACTGCGGAGTTCTCCGAGCTTCTGTTCGGCAGAACCGCGGTCGATGAAGATCGGGATGAGCGTTTCCTGGGTCTCGGTATTTGATGCTGGAAGCGGGATACCTTCTGCGTTGACGATGGTGTACACCGGCACCGACTGCAATTTCTCGACGATTTCTTCCTCTGGCAATGCAATGGCGGACTGGGGAACGATAGAAACCCCACCCAACGTTGCTCCTAGTGCCAAGCCCAGCGCAGCTCCCCAACGAATCAAAGCTTTCATGGCATTTCTCCAGCAGCTAGCGTCATTGACCCACGGCGAAACTGCATTTTAGCCTAACGCGTCGGTCGGTCCGACGACACATGCGCTCGGACATTTTGCAAACCGCACCGGGCGATCGCTATGCCCGTGGGGACTGCACGATGCCGTTGTTGGTTCCCAAATTGGCGAATTACTCGACCGGTACGGCGTCGGACCCCGTTGGGAGTTCGGGAGCGACATCGGGGGCGGTTGCCGGAGCCGATTCGCCTAAATCCGGTGCTTGCGGCAATTGCTGCCACTCTGCAAGCGGGCGCTGGACGGCGTAGAACAAGTCAATCGGCAATAACAACACGTCGACCTCAGGAGCATCGGCAGGCGGATCGACCAGTGCGTAAATGCCCCGACCGTCAAAGCTCATATCGCCGAGGTACGCGGTATGGGTCGTCCCGTTCGCCAGCCCGATCTCGACGGCGATCGCGGGCTGGCTCAAGCCGTATTCGTCTAACGCATCGGTTGCTGTCGGGAAGACACGATCGCCGCGACTGCGCCGGAGGGCGTCCAGCAAGTAGGCTACCGCAGCATCTGAGGCAGGACCGGCTTCGGGCTGTTGCAACGACCAGACGGTTGATGCGCTGTCGGTTTTCTCGCTGTCAGTTTCTTCGCTGTCGAGTTCGGTCTGGGTGCGGACAAATTCCAGATCGGTCGTTTCCGTCTCGATCGCGATCGTCCGCACGTGTGGTGCAGCAAAGTCCAGCAGCTGCGTACTTTCGGTGCTATTTAACGTTGCCGCCTCGCGGGCATCGCGCTTGCGCCCTAGGTAGATGACGCCGACTAGGGCGATCGCCACGACGAAAAGCAGTGCAGTGGTGCGATTCATAACGGTCGATGGCAGACGGTGGGTAAGGGTGGTCAGATCGGCGATCGCGTGCCAGTCGTGCCAAGAGTCGGAACTCTATTGCTTTATAAACTTACCCCAGGTTCCGGCCGCGCCGCATCGCACAGCTGCTCGTGCAATTGTTGAGGGGCAATCGTAGGGCGATCGCTGGTGCAGGTGCGGCGATTGCTATCAGCGGTTCCCTTGCAAATGCTAATGCGCGCTGCTAGCTCGGAATGGCTGGGGGACGATCGTGCCGACGCCGGAAAATTTTGCGCAGGTACCGGATGCTCAGAACCAACGCGACGATTAGCGTGATTACTGCTAGCACGGGCACCAACAATGCTAGTAGAGACAGCACTAGTGCGCTCAATAACTCCAGGGTTGACACGACCGGATTGGCCAGTCCGCCCGTCAGTCCGGTGGACGCTGCTCGCGTTGCCACTGTTGCGCCTTCTACGATGCCTGCTGTACCGCCCCCCGCGACAATTGCCGCACCCCACTGCAAGGCTGGATGTAAATCGCCCAGTACCGAAGCCGATACTAGCGTTCCCGCAATTATTGCCGCCGGAGCTTCCAAAACGCCGAGCAAGTTATCGATGACAGGAATGTAAAAGCCCAGCACCTCGGCAGTCGTGGCGATCGCCAGCACAATTGTCGCTGGCTCGCCACTCAACCAATCCAGTCCCGGCGCAACTCCGACCTCGCCAAAGCGCGCCACCAAGTTCAGCACCAGCAAGGGCAGAAACACGCGGAATCCGCATGCTGCGCTCATGCCAATCCCCAAGCAAACCGCGACCAATGTTTCCATACCCATGAGAGTTATCGATTCAATATCGGCTCAATGTCGGCATCGTGCCTGCTGAGCCAGTCCTTAAGACTCTATCGACGCGATCGCCTCCAGTTAGGAGGGCAGCCAATCCGCCCAGTCGGCAGCGAACTGCTCTAAGTTCAGCAACTGCAAGCGATCGCTGCGGCGGGCGCGCTCGAGTTGAGCGTCAGTCGTGTATCCCCAGCTTGCCAAAAACAATCGCGCACCGTCGAGGTTGGACCGTTCGGTAACGGCTTCAAGGGCTTTGAGGCGGTCTTCGACAAACCAAAGGCGATCGCTCGGCGTTCCAGTTGTGGCGAGAAGTTTTTCCAGCGTATCGGGCTTGGGCTGGCGAATTTCCTTACCGATGACGCGATCGCGGGGCAACTCTACGCCCGCTCGAGCCAGCAGCTGGTTGGTAAAGCGTCCTTCTTTGGTGGTGATGATATAGACGAGCAAGTCGTCCTGTCGAGTTCGTGCTTGCAGGCTGGCGGCAACACCGGGGTAGAACCGATGCAGATCCAGCCACTCGGATAAGTTGGTGGCGATCCACTCATCGCGAACGCCATCCAGGCAACGCGCGACTTTGCTACGCTCGAGCTCAGCAGCCTCTAAGGCACGCGCCACCAATGCCGACCAGTCATTCCAAATTTCGGATTCGGGCGTATCCTGCAACAGTACATGCAGCAGTACGGGCATCTCCCAGCCCGTTTCGATAATCGGGCGCAGGCGGAAAAAGCCATCTTGCAATCCCTCTGGCGGTTGCGAGATGGCAGGTTGCCAAAGCTGGCGATAGGTGCGCCAGCTGGTCTGAAAGTACTCGTGCCGGCCGTCGCAGATGACGCCGTCGAAGTCGAGTGCGAGTAGTGCAGGAGCGCTCGTGGGCAAAGCAAACCTCATGTAGGCAAGTTTCTTGGCGCGGTTCGCAACGCCCGCGCGCGCGGGACATCAGGCAATTGCTGCATTTCGGTTAGAAATAGTGCCGCCGGCAACCGATGTCGCACATCTGCAGCCGCGAAGCCACCTTGTCAGAAGTTGGTGTAGCGTGGTGATAAAGTGTCCACCGCGATATAGTGACCCGTCAGAAGATTGCATCCGGATTCGCGTGTCACCCCGATAGCAGTCGTTGTTGCTTGTCTTCCTGCGAAATAGTTTGGTAGGCGGCCGGTCGAATACCATAGCTGATGGAATATTCAGAATTTACCGCAGCTGAGCTAGATCCTCAGAACTCGCACCGAAGCGTCCGCTCTCGATGTCGCGAATCCAGCTTAGGCTTTTGCCCAGGCGATCGGCTAGCAGGCTCTGGATGGGCTTGAGATATTGACGTGCCATCTCGATCGCAACGCTCGTTAGAGATTCGCTGCCATGAGTTGCAGGGGTTCACAAACGTTGACGTTGGGCTTTTTTCGCTGGCGAGGGTCTGCTGCATTTCCTACTAGAGTTCGAACCCCAGCAAACGTGCGTTGAGCCGGCGCTGCTATTGATCCTGAAGGACTTAATCCGACAGTCCGAAAGCGCGACTGGCATCGGCAATGAAATAATTCACTGTGCGACCGGGGTTTTGACGTAGGCGTCCGATTAGCAAGTGGATTTCCAGAAGAGTCAAGATTTGCCCAACCAAACGAGCGGGCTCGAGTTTAACCCGCAGTTGCAGCCGTCCCGTTTCTAGTATTCTCCCAAGAGGAGTTTTTAGCGTAAGGGGTTTTCAGTTTCGAGCGAGCGTCCCCTTGGAACTGCCAATCTACCCCACGTTGACTGCCGAGAGTCATGATGATGCTCTCCTTTCACGGCTTCACTCCTTAGCCTCAAGAACTGACATGCTGCTGGAGTAGTGCAGTATGCTGGTTCACTGGAACCTGGTTGGCAAGAGTACAAACAGGTTAGCTCTATCGATCGCGCGGCGGTAGCGGACTTCAAGATTTCCCTAGCGCAACTTGCTCGGAGCGAGAGCAGATTTTAGCAATTACGAGAGACTCTTGGAACAGCGATGGTACGCATTAACGAAAACTACCTCAAGCTCAAAGCCGGTTATCTGTTTCCAGAAATCGCCCGACGAGTGAAAGCCTTTACCGATGTCAATCCCGATGCGCCAATTATCAAACTCGGCATCGGCGACGTAACCGAACCGCTCCCTGCTGCCTGCCGCGAGGCAATGCAACAGGCGATTGTTGAACTCGGCGATCGCTCGACGTTCCGGGGATACGGTCCCGAGCAAGGCTATGCATGGTTGCGGGAGAAGATCGCCCGCTACGACTTCCAAATGCGCGGCTGCGAGATCGACGCCAGCGAGGTGTTCGTTTCGGATGGGTCTAAGTGCGATACGGGGAACATCCTCGATATCTTCGGCAAAGACAACGCGATCGCCGTATTCGATCCGGTGTATCCGGTTTACGTGGATACCAACGTCATGGCCGGGCACACGGGCATAGCGGATGAGGGGGGCAAATATGGGGGATTGATCTACATACCGATTACCGCCGAGAACGACTTCACTGCGACGATTCCAGAGCGCAAAGTGGACTTGATTTACCTCTGCTTCCCGAATAATCCAACAGGAGCAGTCGCGACCAAAGAGCACTTACGGGCATGGGTCGACTACGCTCGCACTAACGATGCGTTGATTCTGTTCGACTCGGCATACGAAGCTTTTATCTCCGATGACAGTCTGCCCCACTCGATCTACGAAATTCCCGGCGCGCGGCACTGCGCGATCGAGTTTCGGTCGTTTTCGAAGAACGCCGGCTTCACCGGTGTGCGCTGTGCGTACGCGATCGTTCCGAAGTCCCTGAAGGCAAAAGTATCGGACGGCACGGACGTTAAAATCTGGGCACTGTGGAACCGCCGCCAATCGACGAAGTTCAACGGCGTGTCGTATGTGGTGCAGCGCGGCGCGGAAGCGGCATACTCGGAGGCAGGACGACAGCAGATTCAGGCGCTTGTCGGATTCTATTTAGAAAATGCGCGCATCGTGCGCGAGCAGCTCGCGGCAGCGGGTTTGAGCGTGTACGGCGGGGTGCACGCACCCTACATTTGGATTAAGACTCCTGACGGTATGACAAGTTGGGACTTTTTCGACAAGCTCCTGAACAAAGCGTATGTTGTCGGGACCCCGGGTTCCGGGTTCGGCGCTGCTGGCGAGGGCTACTTCCGGATCTCGGCCTTCAACAGCCGAGAGAACGTAGAAACAGCAATGCAGCGCGTTACCGAGATGTTCCGAGTGGGCTAGCCATGCGGGCAGGCGATCGCGTTCCTGGCAAATTGAGAGGCGTTCGCCTGGCATACCCTGAAATACCTGATGTAGAGAAGTGTCAACCGCCACTGACACGTCTTGCTAGTCGACCTAGGACGCTGCGAGCTTGTATCCCAGGCGAATTTCCGAGTTCTATCGAGGGCTCAGGCGACCCAAGCTTCACTAAGGTCCACAGGGCACCTCGATAAATCGCTTGTCCCCAAGAACCGCTACGGCAGCACGAGCGTTTCAGCACCTGGTCGAGCGCGATCGGGCAATCGATCGCGGTGCACTAGTGTATGAACGAGGTTTTGACGGTCTGCCACCCCGCCCAAGATACAAGGGATGGGATTGCTTCTGGTGTGCGATCGGCAGCTACGGGGTCAACAAGAAGTGCATCGATGCGTTAAGCCACGTAGTAAGCAAGACGTACATGATGCGGGTGGAACGAGAGAATACGAGGCCGAGGCACATCCTGGCGAGGCTAAAACGCAAGCGCCCGTGCTACTCGAAATCGGAGGGAAATGCTGAGGTTGCCGGTAAGATTGGAGCCGCGCTATTTTCGCCACCGCGAGTTGCCGAACTGAGGGAAACCGTGCCCTGCTCGTGCAATGCCGAGAACCAATTTTGATGGGCAAAAAGGAGGATTTTGGGTGTCGCAGGAGCAGCTAGCGATCGCTGCCATCCCGGTCGGACCGGACGCGGTAGTGCAAGAACACTTCCCCGTCGCAAGGTTCGACGCTTAATAAATCGAGCTGCGCGGCCATCGCTTCGATGCGCCCGACCCCCGCGATCGCGGTGGGTGCGGTTGCACCGCCAAGCAGCAGCGGGCAGATCGTCAGCCACAGTTCGGCGATCGCGTCGCAAGCTAACAATTCTGCTAGCAACTCACCTCCTCCAATCGCAGCAATGCGGTGCAATCCCAGGTCTGCGAGGGCGGTTAGCGCGCGACACCAGTCAATACCAGTGCCGTCAGCCCTAGGAACGGCCAGCACGCGTTCGAACGCGGTGGAGCGATCGCGCCAGACAGCAGCACCGGAAACTGTCGTCAGTAGCCACCGGGGCACGGGTTGCTGAAAGAAATGCAAGTCGGGTGCTAAGTCAGCGCTACGGGAGCACGCGATCTGAACCGGTTGCAAGGGTTTACCCAAGCGTTCGCGCTCGCGCAAGAGCTGTGGTGTCCGGACGGGAAGCGTCGTCCCGTGGGCGCGCAAGGTGCCCGCACCGAAAAGGACGCCATCAGCAGCGGCGATTTGGCGTTCGAGGTGCGCGCGGTCCGCTGGCGAAGAAAAACGTGCGGGCGCACGCTCGCGATCGGCAATCTTGCCATCGGCTGATACCGCGATAACTGCTGTGATGTAAGGATATTGAGGCAAGTGTTCGAGTAGAGTAGCGAAGTGCGACACCAGAATCAGCAGCGTCCCGAGGGTGCACGCGACTAAAGCTGCAATCGGGGAGAACCATTGCCCATCAGGGCATGAATTCCGTTACTACAGGGGCAGCGTTGCCGCTGCGCACAACCACGGTTGATTTGGCGAGGTTGCCGACGGCCGTTTCACCGGCTGTCGTAACGGGCGGATCGGACTGTTCGTAGATGACATTGCCCGTGGCTTCTACGCGCTCGCCGGGAATGTCCCACTCCAAGCGATCGGCAAATAGTCGGGCGTCGTCGCGGTTAGTGCCTTCGACACGGCCCTCGAGCGTTGCAACCTCATTTTCGAGGTCGAATTCACCGCGGTCTCCAGTAACAATGGTGTTGTTGTCGCGACGATCCGCGCGCACGGGCTCCTCAGCCAAAACAAGGCGAGCATCCACCAGCCAAAGGATCGCGTTACTCACAATCTGCATGGGTGGTTCTGTCGACCGCAGCGTCACGTTTTCGTTGAGGCGCACCTCGCGAGTCGCCAGATCTACCGCCGCGCGATCGGCATCGACGCGATCGGTAATGACATCCTCCTGGTAGCGCTCGATCGCGATCGGATCCTCGCTGGTTACCAGCTCGTTGGGCAGCGACCAGAAGAGGCGCTCGGCCTGGAGGCGCAAAGGCGGATCTTCCGAAAGTCCCAAGACTTCGCCTCGCAATTCCAGGCGTTCGTTGAGGGTTTGGTAGTGCCCTTCGCGGGCAGCGATCTCAAATCGCGAATGCGTCCCGCGCAAGTTTTGGCGAACGATCAGCAGGTCGCGCTCGGGAAACCACTCGGCAATCTCCGCGTGGAGCGACAATTCGTTGCGCACGTCGGTGGCAATGACTTCCCCTTCTAATCGCACCAACTCGCCAGCATCGACAATGCGGCCGCGCTCGGAAACAATCTGCAGCGCGATCTCGCCGTCCTCGTAAAGATTACCCGTTAAATTTTCTAGATCTGCGTCCCGGCGGTCGGGGCTGTATGTAACGAGGTCGGCGTGGATGCGCCACAGCGGTTCTCCGTTATCGTCCGCTTGATTGAGGGTGGCATTCTGCAATACCAGTTGTTTTTCGAGCTCGAACGCCTCGGTGTTGTCGGTCCCCTCACCGGCAGATGAGGCTTCTGGCGGACCGGACCGACAAGCCGCAAGCGCGATCGCCAATAGTACGCTCAGCGTCCGCGCGCCATGCCATTTGCGTCGTTTCATACCCGTTAGTCCGGCGCTCTTGCGGCGGGCGAGTGCTTTGAGTAGGTTCATGTTCAGAATAGTCACTGCAGCCAAGAATACGCTGCCGCACAGGCCGGTTGGCAAAGCGATCGCGCCAACTGCCCGCTGGGTCCCAGTCGAGAATTCAAGCGGTTAGGCGGCGCTGCGGATTGTGACGACGCGATCGGGTAGTTGAGTAATGGTTTGGATTGATGCACGGTCGAGGCAGCCACGCGCGCGCCTTGGCAGGACTGACGAAATCCAGCTATTCAACCTTATGGGCGAGGCGATCGCGCAGGGCCGCGCGCGCTTGCTCGCGATCGTCGAAGTGAACTTTCTCGGTGCCGAGAATTTGATAGTCCTCGTGACCTTTTCCAGCAATTAGCACGCTATCGCCCGATCGGGCCATAGCGATCGCCCGACGGATCGCGGCAGCGCGATCGACTTCGACGATCGGCTCGACACCGTCAGGAACACCCGCCAACACGTCCGCCAAGATCCGCTGCGGGTCTTCCGTACGCGGATTGTCTGACGTGACCACGACCACATCGGCCAGCTCTGCTGCGATTTTGCCCATCAACGGGCGTTTGGTGCGATCGCGATCGCCGCCGCAGCCGAACACGCAGATTGCCCGACCGGGCACGAACGGCCGCGCGGCACGCAAGAGGTTTTCCAAGCTATCTGGAGTGTGGGCGTAATCGACTATCGCGCCGATATCTTGTGCGGGGGACACCCGTACCCGTTCCATCCGACCGGGAACGCCAGGAAAATCCGGCAGCTGTGCTGCCATGGCCTCCACGTCGAGCCCCAGCGCTGCCCCGGCCGCGATCGCTGCCAATACATTCGCAAGGTTGAATTGTCCGACCAATGGCGAGTGCAGTGCTGCGGATCCGAGCGGCGTTACGAGCGTGCCGCTGACACCGTCAGGTCGGTAGGTCAAGTCACGAGCGTGGAAATCGGCCGTTGCATCGGTAGAGCTATAACTCCAGGTCTGGGCGCAATCGGCAAGCAAGCGACGTCCGTAAGGATCGTCGGCATTCACGATCGCGCGTCCCCGCAGGTAGTCGCTGTTGAACAGTTGCGCCTTGGCTTGGAAGTAGGTTTCGAGGTCGTGGTGGTAATCGAGATGGTCCTGGGTCAGATTGGTGAACACCGCGGCATCAAAAGCACAACCGCGGACGCGCCCTTGATCTAGGGCGTGGGAACTGACTTCCAGCACTGCCGTATCGCACCCGGCATCGCGGGCAAACGCCAACGTACGCTGTAGGTCTGCTGCAAACGGCGTGGTAAAGGCTGCTGTCTCGCTGTGACCTGCCCAACGCGCGTAAAGCGTACCAAACAGGGCCGGTTGGCGGTGCGATCGCGCCAAGAAAAACTCGATCAGATGCGTGGTGGTCGTTTTGCCGTTCGTACCCGTGACCCCAACGAGCTGCAGGTGTTGGGCGGGGTTACCGTAGAATGCCGTTGCCACATCGGCACAAGCGCGGGCGACATCGTCAACAACCGCTACGCAATCGCCCGGACTCGGCGGCGACTGCGCGGCAGCGGCCGGCGAGATCATCGCGGCTGACGCCCCTGAGGCGATCGCGCCCGACCAAAAGTTGCCGCCGTCTACCCGCGTCCCCGGCATTCCAATGAAGAGGTCCCCCGACCGGCAGGCGTGGGAATTCGTGCAGATCCCCTCAATCTCGCGGTCGAGATCGACACTATCCGGTAACCTTACCGTCGGAACTCGAGCTAGCAGTGCGCGCAATTGCATGGGATTCACTCCTGTTTGCTCCCGTTTGCTTCCACACCGTATTGACAAGCTCCGACCGCGTGCGAGTTCGGTTGCAAGAGTGTGGGAAGCATGAATTGAGGATTTATCCTATCCGACTGGGTGGACTAACGCGATCGCCGATTTGTTGCATTGACCGCAGCAGTCCTTTCCCTTCGAAAAAACGCACGCTGCTGCTGGGTTAGTCCGCCAGGGAGTCGAAACAATCCTGCGTTTGCGTGCCTAAGGCGAGCGCCATTCTGCATAATGTAACGAGATTATTAAGAAATGACTTTTACACATGTCCGTTTCCCTACTGAATGACCCCGACCAGTTGAGCGCAACCGGTATTGCTGGACGCGCTCCGAGTCACGATCCGACGGATGATGACAGTAAGGCAACCGGCTTGCAAATCGCGATCGCTGCTTTGGCGTTTGCGTTGGTCGGGGTTGGCGACGGCACGGTTGGTATCTTGCTACCCGAGCTCAGTGCCTCCTATGGTGTCGTTCGCACCACCGTGGGCATGCTGTTGTTGAGCAACGCGATCGGTTATCTCTTGACGGCAGCTGCTGGTGGCTGGCTGGCCAGCCGCCTCGGCCGGCCGCGCTACTTGCTATTGGGGACAGCCAGCTTCTTGAGTGCCAGCACGATGATGGCGTTACAACCACCCCTGTGGGGACTCCTGACGCTGCCGCTTTTGGTCGGAAGCGGTACGGCAGTTTTAGAGACGGGACTGACTGCCTTTGCCGCACGACGGTCGAGCAATCCGGCATTGCTGAATTATTTGCACGCGTTGTTTGGCATCGGTGCGTTCGTAGGTCCGCTGGCGGCGTCGGCACTGCTGCATGCGGGATTTAACTGGAGCAGCATTTATTGGATGCAAGCGGGCGGGGCATTACTGCTACTCGTCAGTTTCGGCGCGACTTACCGGCACTGGCGTTTAGAACTTGCAGCGGTTTCGCTTGCGGTAGGCAATCCGGTGGCAGCGGCGCTGCGCCTGCGTCTCGTATGGTGCATGTCCTTGTTTTTCCTGTTCTACGTTGGAGCAGAAATTTCTCTAGGTCATTGGAGTTTCAGTTACCTCAGTGAGGAGCGCCACATCCGCGCGGCGCTTGCAGGTGGATTGACCAGCGGATATTGGCTAGGGCTGGCGCTCGGACGCTTGAGCCTAGCCCAATTAGCAGCATTAGTCGATGCCCGCCGTCTGATTCACGGCTGTTTGCTTGGTGTGGTGCTGGGCGTGGTGCTGTATTGGTCGGGGCTATCGCGGCTGACGACCGGACTCGGGTTGGTGCTGACGGGTTTCAGCTTGGGTCCGATCTTGCCTACAGCTATATCTCTGATGGCCGAGCGACTTCCCGCGCGTTTGGTCCTAAGCGCAGTAAGCTTGTGCGCGAGCTTCGGCAGCTTGGGGAAGGCAATTTTCCCGTGGCTGGCAGGGAACGTGACGGCACTTTGGGGACTGACAGCATTTCTACCTTACGTGTCGGGTTTGGTCTTGCTGACCGTAGGATGCTGGTTGGCGATCGCCATCTTGTCGCGCGCGCGCTTGCCGGAGTGGTGTGATGCCGAAGTATCTTCATCGAGTGGAGCTTGAGATTTAGTCTCGAGCGAATGCTCCCTTCCTGCCCGACCCACACTTAAGTACGCGGTCATAACAGAAGCAGCCATGACAACTGGCTATGTAGGGTCTGCTGAAAAAGTCCACAAAACGAATTTAGGAGGCAGAGAGCTTATGGAATCAGGCGTTTACCATCTAGCCCCAGCTTTTTGCCTCGGATTCTCGTCCCAATTGCAAGGGTTATGAGGCTCTGGTGCCTATAACCTTGCACTTTTCTGGCATAGAAAACGCTGAGATCCTTTCATTGCGAACATTCCAGCCTTTTTCAGCAAGCCCTATGTAGTTCTGAATAAGAGACAGACCCCAGCATAAGCCGATTGACCGATGCCTCTCTGGAGCCTGCTTTCAGGACGGAAAATGTAACGATTGCCCCGCAGTGTTCGATGTGTGGCAAGTAAGGGCACTTCGCTCGTGCTCCAACCACTACTTTAGAACGCTAACAACGGTTAAGCGAACGCATCACCCTTTCCAGCGGGCGTGGGACCCTCTGGGAACTCGGCGATCGGTTTAAGATAAGGGAAACGCCCGGGCTCGAGCGAAATCCTTGGTTGCAGAGAGCTGCGTGTTATGGTGCGTCGCGATGTCATGCTCGCGCGTGCACTACTTCTCAAAAAAGATTGCCGTGTTGCCCAACTCTTCTCGTCCAAACGAACTCAGCGCAAGCGTATCCGGTTTTGGTTGCTGGCTCGTTCTAGCACTGTTCGTCCTGCTCCTGAGTGCAGCAGGGTTGGGTTGGTTAGCCAAAGGCGTGCTCGTCGTCGTTGGCTTGATGCTTCTCCTACCGGCATTGCTTTTCGCCGGCATCCAGTTTTGGCTGCGTCGTCAGTTTGTCCGCGATCGCTGCCCGGTTTGCACGACAGAGATTGTTGCATGGCGAAATGGAACGAATCGTTGCCCCAACTGTGGCGAGTCCGTTTGCATCGGCTCTGACAACCGCTTCCAGCACGCAACTCCACCTGACACAGTGGATGTAAGTGCTGTGGAAGTCGAGCCGCGTCAACTCGACGAGGGATTTTAATGTCTTAGTTTGATGTCTTAGAAAGTGTTATAACACTTCAGTGAAAATAGGCTGGATTTCTTCCTAACGCTGTTGGGAAATTGAGAGCCGGTAGGGGTTATTCGCACCATCAATATCGCCGACATAGATCTTGTACTCGCCTGGCAGCCACACGCCGGATAGCTCGGGAGCACTGCCGGATATCCGATCGGCAATCGCGCAGAAGCGTCCGTCCGGTCCTTCTACCAACAAGGTTGGGTTGCCACCCCCAGGCACGTCGAGACTCAAGCGCATGTAATTGATACGCTCGGCAATCTGTAAAACTTGACTCGGGGCGGTTGGGACGAGCCCACAATCTTGGCTATCTACAGATCCGCCTGTCTGACCGCGCAACGAGACAGGGTCGGGCTGCATGCCGGCCTCGATGCGCAACGTCTCTGCACTGGCTGTACTTGTACAGAGAAGCATCGCACTTACTATTGCTGTTAAAGAGATCTTATGCAAGGTTCCTCCATTAGAGGTCGTTGCTACTTCCGATCTCTATTGTCGGGTCTTGAGAAAAACCGCTGCGGGTATGCGTACACTTACTTGACTGTCCACAACCGCATGCCGACCGGTCGTAGATACTTCTCTCTCTAGCCAAAGCGCCCGCTAACATACTCTTTCGTCGATTGTTCGCGAGGGCTTTGAAAGATACTATCAGTCGTGTCGTACTCCACCAAATATCCGACTTTACCGCCTTTTGGTGTTGGTTCTGCGTTGAAAAACGCCGTGCGATCGGAAATGCGAGATGCTTGCTGCATGTTATGCGTCACGATCACGATCGTGAAGCGCTCCTTTAATTCGCGCAGCAGCTCCTCGATCCGTAACGTCGAAATTGGGTCCAGTGCCGAGCAGGGCTCGTCCATTAGGATGATTTCTGGTTGGATGGCGATCGCGCGCGCGATACACAGCCGCTGCTGCTGACCGCCAGAAAGCGACAGCCCGCTCTCCTTGAGTTTGTCCTTCACCTCGTCCCACAATGCCGCCTGCTGGATCGACTGTTCGACAAGCTCGTCCATGTTGCCACGGTAGCCGTTGACCCGCGCGCCGAAAGCGATGTTATCGTAAATCGACTTTGGAAACGGATTCGGTTTTTGAAAAACCATGCCGATGCGGCGGCGAACTTCCACCGGGTCCATGACCTTGGCATATAGGTCGCTGCCTTGGAAAGTCACCAATCCTTCCACGCGCGCGCTTGGAATGAGGTCGTTGAGGCGATTGAAACACCGTAAGATCGTGCTCTTTCCACACCCTGAGGGACCGATGAAAGCCACGATCTGGTTTTTCGGGATATCGAGCGATACGTCTCTTACGGCCAGCGTCGAACCATAGTAAACGTTAACGGACTTAGCTGAGAGAATTGCAGTCATTGTTGGTTTCTTAGGGGGTGCACGCGATGAATTAGGGCATGCGAGTCGAGCGGTCGGAGCAGCGGTCGCTTAATCCAGCTTCTTCTGCAGCTTATTCCGAACCAGGATTGCCGTTGCATTCATCGACAACAACACGACCATCAAGATGATAATGCCAGTGGCTGCCAAGTCGTGAAAATCCTGCTGCGGCCTCGACACCCAGTTATAGATCTGAATGGGCATGACCGTAAACGGCGACCGCACGCCCTCCCAAATTGGATTCAGCGGCGGCAAGAACGCAATGTAAGTTAGCGCGCCAACCGTGATGAGCGATGCAGTATCGCCGATCGCCCGCGAAAGGGCCAGAATTGTCCCGGTCAGGATGCCCGGCATCGCTAACGGTAAGATTTGTTCGCGAACGACCTGCCAGCGCGTTGCACCAAGCGCCAGTCCGCCCTGCCGCAAACTGCCCGGAACGGCACGCAATGCCTCGCGCGTCGACACGATGATGATCGGCAAGATCAATAGCGACATCGTCAACGCTCCGGCCAGTACGGAGCGGCCGTTTGTGATCGCTTGCATGGTGCGCACGAAGGCTTGTAAGCCCAACAGTCCGTAAATAATCGAGGGAACGGCTGCCAGATTGCCAATATTGATCTCGATCGCCTTGGCAATAGCCGTATCGGCAGCAAACTCTTCGAGAAAGATGCCCGAACCTACCCCCACGACAAACGAGATCGATGCCGTCAGGACTAGCAGCCAAATGCTCCCAACCCACGCTGATAAGAACCCGGCTTGCTCGGGCTTACGCGACGGGAAGTTCGTCAGGAAATCCCAGCTGAGATATCGTGCGCCGTCAGAAACAACATCAGCGAGCAGAACAACTAGCACGACCAAACCGACGAATGTGGCGATCGCGCTTGTGTACATAAAGAGTCTGCCAATCAGATAGCGCTTGGGCAGATTGACCGCAAATGGCGACGCTGGCGAACTATCTGAAGTTGGTTCTGCAGTAGTCATTCGTATTTCTCCCGGAACTTACGCACGAACCAAAAACTGAACGTGTTTAATGTCAATGTGAGCAGGAATAGAGTTGTACCAACCGTATACAGCGTTTTATGAGCTAGCGAACCGTAAGGTGCGTCGCCCAAACTTACCTGCACGATGAACGCAGTCATTGTCTGAACGGGGACTAAGGGGCTGAGCGTTAGATTCGGGTTGGCACCTGCTGCCACGGTCACGATCATCGTCTCGCCAATTGCCCGCGAGACGGCAAGGATGAACGAAGCAACAATCCCCGACAGTGCCGCGGGAATCACGACGCCAAAAACGACTTCTCGCTTAGTGCTCCCCAACGCATAGGCTCCTTGACGTAGGCTTTGCGGTACCGCGTAAATTGCATCTTCGCTGAGAGAGGCCACCAGCGGGACAATCATAATGCCCATAACGATGCCAGCACTGAGCGCGTTGAAGCTCTCCAACCTCAAGTCAAATGGCGACAGCAACGGATTGAGGACTGACTGCAACAGCGGTGTGACAAACAGCAGTGCGAAGTAACCGAATACGACGGTTGGCACGCCTGCCAGCACTTCCAAGGCAGGTTTGACCCAAGCTCGCAACTCGATCGGGGCGTACTCGCTCAGATATATTGCTGAAAGCAGTCCGATCGGCAGTGCTACAGAGATCGCGATCGTGGCGACCATAAATGTAGCGCTGATCAACACGAAGATTCCGAACTGTGGGTTGACGAACAGTGGCGTCCACTCCGTAGCCGTCAGAAAATGCCAGAATGCTGGCTCGGGGCGCCCCAACTCAACTTGTAGTTTTGCTAGATCGATAAAAAACTGGAATGTCTCGATCAGAAGTGTCAGCAGAATCCCAATTGTGGTTGCAACCGAAATCAACGCAAACAGTCCGAACAATCCGATAACAAAACGTTCGCTCCATTTGCTGAGGGTGCGGTTGGGGTGCCACAAACTGGCATCCGGTTCAGTTGGTGGCTGGTTTGCGGTCATTCACTCAGGTCCCCTTTACGGACGAAACGCGTGACGGTTTCAGCGTAACCATTCGCGCGGATTGCAGATCTGCAGCGGCTAAACTGCCACTGTTCGTTATTACAGTACGTCAGTTAGCTTCACACCAACCGTCGAACCTTCCGGAAACGCCGTTCCAATTTTGCGTTCGTTCAAGCGTGCTCGTGTTTTCTCGTAAAGAGAATCGCCTATTGCCACATAACCAACCTCAGCTACAAGTCCGCGGTTCTGAGCATTCAAGTAGAACTCGACAAATGCCTGTACTTCAGGCTTTTCCTCCACGGCAGACTTCTTCACATAGATAAAAATCGGACGCGCTAGGGGTTGGTAGGTACCGTTTTCTACCGTAGCCGTACTCGGTTCTATACAGCCGTTGCCGTTAGCAGCGTCACCATCATCGATCCCCAGTGCTTTTACCCGACCCTGGTTCTCCTCGTAGTAAGCCAAACCAAAGTAACCGAGCCCGCCAACATCATTGGCAACACCTTGGACGATGACGTTGTCGTCCTCACTAGCGGTGTAATCTCCGCGACTGGCACCCTCATCGCCTACGATCGCATCGGTGAAATAATCGAACGTTCCCGAGTCCGTTCCAGGACCGTAGAGATTGAGTCCTTGGTCTGGGAACTCCGAGCGGACCTGATTCCAATTGCTGAGCTTGCCCTGAGCATCCGGGTGCCATGCCGTTGCCAATTCCTCGACCGTCAAGCAACCTACCCAGTGGTTGCTAGGGCTAACCACAACTGAAATGGCATCGTAAGCCACAGGTAGCTCTATGTATTCGATACCAGCTTCATCGCAAGCGATTCTTTCAGACTCCTTAATCGGCCGCGATGCATTCGAAATATCGGTTTCGCCATTGCAAAACTTTTTGAAGCCACCACCCGTTCCCGAAATGCCGACAGTCACGCGCACGTCGGGGTGACCTCCCTGGAATTCCTCAGCCATAGCCTCGGTGATTGGAAAAACCGTGCTGGATCCATCGATCGGGATCGTACCGCTCAGTTGTTCCTTAACTCCATCACTGGCACCTGCGGCCGACGCTTCTCCCGGAGGGGCTGCGGACGAATCGGTTGATTCGCCACTATTGCAGGCAGTCAAGCTAGTAACAACTACCGCAGTCAATAGCAGACGCACGAGGACGCGGGCGTCTTGCTTGGCAACCATCATTCCAGTCTCCCCGCATGCAGAATTCTACCTTGTGCTCAAAAACATAGCGCTTGTTTGTAAAGGTCAGGTTAACTCCTCCGAGACTGCGCGCGGCAGACATAAATCGTCTCAAATTACTCATTCAAGTAGCCAAGCCGATTCAGTTTCCCGCAAAAGCTGCGCCCGACTAGGCATTTCCATCAGTTCCAGCGATCTTCAATAATTTCCTCTTTGCCATTTCAACGATCGCTTGCGAGGTATTAGCGCACTTTCACGTTCAATTGGCGAGCGACTGCAGTGCACTAAACGCTTGATTCGACCCTTGACTGCAACCGAGCGGCAGGTTAAGCCGTGCATGTGCTAGCGCCACAGGTATAGCTAGCCACTCAGTAGGGGAACTCTATGTTTAGTTGGCCATCCAACCGATTTTCCCGGCTGCACGGGCAACCAACTCTGGCTCCGATCCGGTCCCCAACAGAGGGCAAACGAAAACTAGGTATCTCAGCCCCTTTTTCGCAATAAGCGGGGCTAGATCTGGACTTGTTGAGAACTAGAAAGCAAGTTCCAGCATACAGATCGCGGAAGGGCACCTCGAAAAATTCCCCGATCGGGGCGTACCAGCGGCTGAAATGCCTGTGCTGCTTTCCGATCTTTGGTTTTGGAGCTGCCGATCTTCGGTTTTGGAGAATTAATCGAGTTCCCCTGAAACCCTGATTTCGGTCGTGGCACAGAAATTTTTATGTGCTTGCTCCAGTCTGGGCAAGATCGAACTAGACAATGTATGCTTTTACGTCCTATACTGGTTTCTTGCGAGTTAGCAGAATACGATGAAAGCGCAAGAAATTATCCGCTCCTTCGAGCAGGAGCAGATGAAGGATGACTTGCCGACAATCCACATCGGCGACACCGTGCGCGTTGGCGTACGCATCCGTGAAGGCAGCAAAGAGCGCGTCCAACCCTTTGAGGGGACGGTAATCGCCAAGCGTCATGGCGGCATAAATGCCACGATGACAGTCCGGAAGGTGTTTCAAGGTGTTGGGGTCGAGCGTGTCTTTCTGCTCCACTCTCCCCGCATCGAGAAGATTAAGATCGTGCGCCGAGGCAAGGTTCGGCGGGCAAAACTTTATTATCTTCGGAATCGCGTCGGCAAAGCAACACGCGTAAAACAGCGTTTCGACCGCTAGCAATTGCTTCGGGTGCTGACCAACTGGTGCTGGCTAACTATAGAGTTAGGGCTGGAACTGAACTAGATTTAGGGAGTTTTAACCTAGGCGGTTGGTCGGTAAGCGTGCATTCTTAGATGAGTTGCTAGAACGCAAAACTCCAAGATAGTGCCTGCGTACTATTCATTTTCTTGCATCCCTCACACATTTGGAAAAACTGCAATGGTGATACAGAAACCGTTGCAGTTATTTAACTTAACTGTAAAAGCTCGTCTGACATCCGTATAAACGGACTTGCTTGCATATACCCACATACTGTTTTGTCAAAAATTGGGGATTTTTTATCCCCAAAACAGACAAAAACTCTTCTTATAATGCCCGGAACAGGTCTTTAGTACAGTCGTGGTTTTGGGGGCTGTGGGATGGCTATGGCGATAGTATAAAAGTTATTGATGGGCATGGGCAGTTCTTATTTCTTTGTAAGGGGCGTCGTTATATTTATCTTTTGCTTGGCGGACGCACCGACCAACGTACTGGCGGTGAAGAAAATCCCTTAAATCGTTGGTCGAGGAAAACCTAAATGCGGCTATAGACGTCATGGTTAATGAGTTGGTTCGTATCGCCTTTAGAAGGTTTATCAATCTAAATATCCACGTGTAACTCACTTTCTGGGTCGAAGTAGATATGGTCCGGGCCAAAAGGGTAGGGGGAATTCGGACGTTATAAACCGGTTTTTGGCTGGTAATTTTTATGTAAATTTATACAACGCCTAAGACAGATGAGGCAAGCAATCCTTAGGAGTGAAGCCTCCCGATCTGCCATCTCTGTCGCAGCACTTCCTAGAGTTGGTAATAGCCCTCATCAGCACTCCAGACAAAGAACGACTAAATTGACAGATCTCCGTTCGAGCCGTCCCGAACCTCTCGATGAAAGCAGCAGAAGAACAGAGCGACTTTTCAGGCTGCCTTTAAAGTAACTGAAGAGGAGTCGGGCCAAGATCCGCTACGAAAACGGTTGCGGTGCGATGTTGGTGCTAGGATGTCCGCAATATGGCTAGGGGTGCCCAAATCGTTGCGATGCGGGCTGAGATTACACCCTGAGAACCTGAGTCCGGTTAGTACCGGCGGAGGGAAGCTGTTCTTTGGAGACAACACACATGCGCAGCGAATGGATTGCACGGCGTCGCGGGCACGCGAACGTGACGCAAATGCACTACGCCCGTCAAGGCGTCGTCACCGAGGAAATGGAGTACGTTGCTAAGCGCGAGAATCTTCCGACGGACCTGATCCGCTCGGAAGTGGCGCGCGGACGCATGATTATCCCCGCAAACATTAATCACCCCAATCTGGAACCGATGGCGATCGGCATCGCTTCCAAGTGCAAGGTCAATGCCAATATCGGCGCGTCTCCTAACTCCTCCGACCTGGACGCTGAAGTTGCCAAATTGAACCTTGCGGTCAAGTACGGCGCAGATACGGTAATGGACCTTTCCACCGGCGGCGGCGACCTCGACAAAATTCGCACCGCAATCATCCAAGCTTCGCCCGTTCCGATCGGGACCGTGCCGGTGTATCAAGCACTAGAGCGCGTCCACGGTAGTGTCGAGAACCTGTCCGCTGATGATTTCCTGCACGTCATCGCGACTCACGCCCAGCAAGGCGTCGACTACATGACGATCCACGCGGGAATTCTCATCGAGCACCTGCCACTCGTGCGCGATCGCATCACGGGCATTGTCTCGCGCGGCGGTGGCATTCTGGCACGCTGGATGTTGCACCACCACAAGCAGAACCCGCTTTACACCCACTTCAACGACATCATCGAGATCTTCAAGAAGTGCGACGTGTCCTTCAGCTTGGGCGACTCTCTGCGGCCCGGCTGCCAGCACGATGCCTCCGACGACGCGCAGCTCGCGGAGCTGAAAACCCTCGGACAGCTAACCAGAAAAGCCTGGGAGCACGAAGTACAGGTGATGGTGGAAGGTCCGGGTCACGTGCCCATGGACCAGATCGAATTCAACGTTAAAAAACAGATGGAAGAGTGCTCGGAAGCGCCCTTCTACGTGCTCGGACCGCTGGTTACCGATATCGCGCCCGGTTACGATCACATTACCTCAGCGATCGGGGCAGCGCTGGCCGGCTGGCACGGTACGGCGATGCTCTGTTATGTGACGCCGAAGGAGCACCTCGGTTTGCCAGACGCTGAAGATGTGCGGAACGGCTTGATTGCTTACAAGATCGCCGCCCATGCTGCGGATATCGCGCGCCACCGCCCTGGCGCGCGCGATCGCGACGACGAACTGTCGGCCGCTCGGTACAACTTTGATTGGAACCGGCAATTCGAATTGGCTCTTGACCCCGAGCGCGCCCGCGAGTATCACGACGAAACGCTGCCAGCAGATATTTACAAGACTGCTGAGTTTTGCTCGATGTGCGGACCCAAGTTTTGTCCGATGCAAACTAAGGTTGATGCCGATGCTCTAACCGAACTGGAGAAGTTTTTGGCCAAGGACTCCCGCCAGGCAGTCGCTCAACTGTAATCGCTCCCGCGAAGCAAACCTCGCGTCGCAGAACCTCGACGGGTAGGGCAAACACTCTATACTTTGTTGTCTCGGGCGCCGGTCGCGATCGCTCGAGACAACACTAAAGGGTTGCTGGAAAGGGTCGTCCTGCGACCCTTCTATTTCCTAAGTTGGCGCAGACGATGTGTCGAGAAAAAGGATCTTCGAGTTGCTTCAAATCGCTCGCGATCGCACCCAACCTAAAACTTTCCCGCAGTATTCCACTATGCTGCTGTATCTACAGCTGTTGCTGTAAAGATACCTTAAACTGAAATCTGGTCCGTGCTAGCCATAGGTGCTAGACGACAGTCATTTGTGTGAGGGCAATATGTCCGTTCAATTACAGCAAGCGATCGCCGTTGGCAAGTACATCGTCGAGCAGCGCCTGCGCGGGCGCAAGCACTTCCCGCTGGTGCTGATGCTGGAGCCATTATTCCGGTGCAATCTTGCCTGCTCCGGTTGCGGGAAGATCCAACATCCAACCGAAATCCTCAAACAGAATCTCAGCCCCGAGGATTGTTTCAAGGCCGTTGAGGAATGCGGTGCGCCGGTCGTATCGATTCCGGGCGGTGAGCCGCTGCTGCACCCGCAGATCGACGCCATCGTTGCCGGGTTGGTCGCGCGCAAGAAATTTGTCTATCTCTGCACGAATGGCATCTTGTTGGCTAAAAGCCTACATAAGTTCCAGCCCTCTCCGCACTTGACCTTTAGCGTGCACTTAGATGGACTGCGCGAGCATCACGATAAGTGCGTGGATCGCGTCGGGGTGTTTGACAAGGCCATTGCCGCGATCCGCGAAGCGAAAGCGCAGGGGTTCCGCGTCACCACGAACACGACAATTTTCGATGGCGCCGACCCTCAGGAGATGCAGGAGTTCTTCGACTTCGTGTCGGAGTTGGGCGTGGACGGCATGATGGTGTCGCCCGGATACAGTTATGAGTGGGCACCGGACCAAGAGCACTTCCTCAAGAGCGAGCAGACCCGAGCCCTTTTCCGCCAGATCCTAGCGCCGTTTTATGCGGGTCAGAAACAGTGGGAATTCAACCACAACCCCCTATTTCTAGACTTCCTCATCGGCGAGAAGGATTACGAATGTACGCCGTGGGGCAGCCCGAGCTACAGCGTTCTCGGCTGGCAGAAACCCTGCTACCTTCTCAACGAGGGGCACTACAAGACGTTTCGGGAACTGATCGACAATACCGACTGGAGTCAATACGGTCGCAAGAGTGGTAATCCAAAGTGTGCCGACTGCATGGTGCATTGCGGTTTCGAGCCGACGGCGGCGACAGACGCACTCCAGCCTCAGAATATGGGTCGGGCCATCGGCGCGCTGTTCGGCGGTTAAGCCTTGCGGTCGGTTAAGTTCGGTCGAGCCTGCGAGCGATCGCCCGCAGGCTGGTGGTTATGGACAACGCATTAACCGATCGAGATCGCCATCTGCTGCCCCAGTTTCAGTAGGTTATGCAGTTCGCGATCGTGCGGATCGGTCTCTCGGCTGGTATTGCGACAATCGCGCCACCAGGCATAGAAGAGCTCTTGTGCCTGAGCGAGATCGATGCCGGCGTCGAGCGCGCGACCGAGCGCGAGCATCCGCTCGACTAGGGCGGTCAGCTCGGCGTGGTTTGGTTGCTCGCCGTGCAATAACTCCCAAAGCGTTCGCAGGATCAACCGCTCCAGGATGTCTCGTGCCTCGGGCACGTCAAGGGTGCAGCGCAGGTGGTGGGCTTCGGTCGCGATCGCGTCGAGCTCGGTTAGGTGATTGGCGCGGTGGGTCGGCTCGGCGATCGACTGCTCGAGCGCGCGGGCAGCCAGCGTCGCTCGGTGGGCGATCGCGATTTCGGCCGCCACCTGCAGCTCGCGCGAGACCGGCAGCTCGTCGCGGTGGAACGCGGCCAAGATGCTGTAGTTGTCGCGGTAGACCTGGGTGTAGAGTTGGTCGAGGCGGCGCTGGGTCGCTGCTGCAAGTTGTTGCATCAGTCGGTGGCGCTCCTCGGTGAAGAGAGTTTCCAACCCCAGCGACTGGGTGCCGAAATGTTCGGTCATGGTTGAAATCGTCCGCGCGGCGCTAGCGTGACGCAAGCTATCGAACAAGTGCGAACGCAGCTGCGCGTATTCGCGGCGGCCGGTGAAGGGCTGGATGCAGCAGTGAAAGTCCCATCCACCTAAGTGCAGTACGGCAAAAATGAGGTGCTCGCTTTCGCGGGTGATTTGCGAAGTTAGCTCTAACTGTCCGACTGCCAAGGTTAGGGTGCCGAGGTGCTGGCGTTGGTAATCGAGTTGCTGGACGTCGTAGCAGTAGGCGCGGCGGGTAAGCGGGAGCGCGGCAAACAGCGAGCCGATCGCGCAGTGAGCGGCAACCTGTTCGATCGTCACGCGGGCGGGTTCGACCAACTGCCGGTAGACGTCCTCGCCATCAACGAAGCAGTCGACATTACTCGGTGCGTGGCGCAGACGGGCGCGGAACTCGGTTTCGAGCTGAATGCCGCAAGCATCGCCCCCTAACTCGATCGCCCGCGCGGCGTAGCGCAAGATCTGCGTGCCTTCCGGACGTGAAATCTCGTCAAAGAACCAACCGCAGCTGGTAAACATCAACATCGAGTGCCGCTGCATCTCTAGCAAGCGCCATGCGTCTACCTGCTCGTCGGCGCTCAGCGGATGGTGTTGGTGTTGCTCTAGAAACTCTGCCGCGTTAGCTGCCGAGCGATCGCGCACCACCTCCACATAGGCATCGCGGGCCGCCCAGGGGTCGCGCAGCAACTGGCTGCCGGCTTCGGTGAAGATCGTACCGAGGCGATCGCGCAACCAATTGAGCGCGTCGCGCAGAGGACGCCGCCACTTTTGGTTCCATTCACCGCCGCCGCCGCATCCGCAATCGTCTTGCCAGCGATCGACTCCGTGGCTGCAACTCCATGCCGTAACCGGTTTGAGTTCCACTTCCCAGGTTGGCGGGCACAGGCTCAGGTAATGGGCGTAGTTCGTCGTCGTCCAACCGCGTTGGGGGAATTCGTGGATGAACGCGTAAGCGACGCACTTTTCCGCGCCGCCCTTATGATGTCCGAACGTTTCTCCATCCGTGGCGATGTTGATCAATTGCGACTGACGGCGGTCGCCGCGCACGGCCTGCCCGAGCCGGCCGCCGAGGTGGTGCGAGCTATTCAGCACGTCGCCGAAGCCCATATCGCGAGAGATCGGACCGTCGTAGAAGAAAATATCGACGTACGGACGATCGCCCGTGGCATCGGGCGGGCCGACGTAGCAACGATAGGGACGCGTCGGATCGATTTGCGAGCCGCCGACGCCGTGCCAAGTGGGGTCGGGATCGTGCTCCGTCGGCCGCAAGCGACAGCGCTCGGCTTGGGAGGGTGCAAGGATGACAAAGCGAATGCCTTCGGCTGCCATTAGGGAGAGCGTCGGATAGTCGATTGCCGTCTCCGCCAACCACATGCCTTCGGGATCGCGACCGAAGCGACCGCGGAAGTCGGCAACACCCCAGCGGATTTGAGTGCGCTTGTCGCCCTCGTTAGCCAGCGGCAAGATGATGTGGTTGTACACCTGAGCGATCGCGTTGCCGTGACCGTTCAGGCGCTCGCAGCTTTTGCGATCGGCATCGAGGATGCGCTGATAAGTCTCGAGATCGTGGCGTTCCAACCACGACATCAGCGTCGGTCCGATGTTGAAGCTGAGGAACTCGAAGTTGTTAACGATATCGATAATTTGCTCGGATTCGTCGAGAATGCGCGCAAAGGCATTGGGGCGATAGCACTCGTGGAGGATGCGCTCGTTCCAGTCGTGAAACGGGTGGGCGCTTGGCTGGCGCTCGATCGCGTCGATGTAGGGATTCTCGCGCGGCGGTTGGTAAAAGTGACCGTGGACCGTCACGTAGACGCCCGTTGCGATCAGCAACGGGTCCGGCGCGATTGCGCTCGAAGTCACCGCCATGGGGGTATCTTTCGTCGCTTCGGCGGCCGCTGTAGGCTTTTCGGCGTCCATGATCTACTCATTGAGGGGGTGTGTTTCGGAGCAAGCTCGGGCGATCGCTCGCAGCGTATTGCCAACGGCACCTTAACAGTCCTAAATGTAATTAGTAACGCGATCCCCAAATGTATAAAGCTTTCTGTTGGGATACTTAATGACGAGAGTTGTAAAGGGACGGCAAGGAAAAGAAAAGGACCGCAACAATAGTTCATTTAATAGTGATTACCGCTCATTTTAGGGACCGAAATCTGGCTGGATTTCCATGCCAGCATCCCATTACGAAAATACCAATGAAGTTTTAAGCGGCATTCAAACGACCTCAAAAGATGTTGGCATGCAGTTATTTTGGCAGGCAGTTCAAGTCCGCCCGACCGCGATTGCAACTGAGTCGCAAAACCGTTGCAATGCCGGGGGGGGAGGAGTTTGGGGACGGAAATTAGATCGTCAGATTTGCTTTGAATTATTGGCGTGCGATCGCTCTGCTTCGCAGGGAGAACTAGCGGGCGATCGCAGAACGGATTGCAAGCAGGAGGTCGGGATTGCCTGCGGTCAAACTCCCCACAAGTCGCCGCATGATAGCCGCCGGCTGCCGGCGTCGATCGCCACTTTCAGTGCCATCGCACCGAGCTGGATTCGATTCTGGAAGAGTGCTGCGAGCAATCGAGCGCTTAGCTTATGGTCCGGAAAAGACGGCTTCTTCCACGTCGCCGCGACTGAGCGAGTAGCGAAACGAACGATTGACATCGGTGCCGTCTGCCCCGGCTTCGATGTAGCGCACGACAATTTCTTCAACATCTAAGCAGATTTCTGCTTTCCACTGTGGTTGCTCGATGAACCAGCGGTGGAGATCGTCGCAATCGCGCAGGCAGCCCCGATCGCGCAGCCACTGCTCGAGGTCGGGCAGGGGGTGATTGTACAGAGGCGTTTCGGCAGGCGGCAACGTCATGGGCGGGTGGGAGCCTCCTCAATTGGGGGTGCTGGTGAGACGAGGCCTGCGCCGGGCAGCGTTGAGGCTGCGCGCTCGAGGGGTGCAGCAGCAGTAGCGGGCATCTGAAACGTCACGTCGCCGCGCGTTAATCCGATCGCAATTGCCAATAACAGACAGGTCAAGAGCGTCAGACCCAGAGCAAACAGCGCGAAGACTTCTCCGGCCGATAGGGGACGATCGGTCGGGTCTAAATAAGCCGATGAGGCCGCACGGTGAGTCCGAGCCGTGCGCGCGTAATCGGGCGTTTGAATGACGTTGATGCGCGAATAGCCGATACGTTGGTCGTAGAGCGAGCGGCGCTGTGGGTTGCTGAGCGTCGCGTAGGCTTCATTTAAGATTTGAAACTTGGCCTTAGCTAGATCGGCTGGCAAATCGGTAGTGTCGGGATGGTAGCGCTTGCTGAGTTCGCGATAGGCGCGGCGGATCGCGATCGGCGATGCCGACGGGTGCAATCCGAGCAAAGCGTAATAGCTGTTCGTCATCGGAGCTGCGGTGCTTCGTTTAGAAGGGGATCCGTGCGATCGCTGGGTCACGCGCAGGCTCCTAGATGAGCGGCGGGAAGTTCGTCCCATATTTTAGCGGAGTCGTCTCCCGCCCTGGAAGTCCGAATCCAGCAAACGTGCGGGGGAACCGACACTCGGTTGATGCGGGACCGCCCGTGGTTGATAGGATGTTCGTAACGTTTCGCAACAATTTAGGGTCATGTTTTCTTGCTTACGAACGCTCTTATCCGGTTGGGTGGTCGGGCTATTGTTCGCTTCGGCATTGTTGGTTGGCGCCACACCCCCGGCAGTCGCTGTTCCGACAGAGCGTCCAGCTGCAGCCCCCGTGCAATTGGCACGTTTGTTTTCGTTCTCCGGTTCCCAACCGACGAACTTGGGCGTTGCGGACGGACGGCTTGCCCCGTGTCCGCCGTCGCCAAACTGCGTGTCGAGCCAGAGTGTGGAGGAGGACCATCGCATCGCCCCGCTGGAGCTTCCCGGCAAACCTGAGGCGGCGATCGGGCGCCTGCAGTCACTGTTAGAAGACATTGACAATACGAAAATCATCGAGACGGGAAATCGTTACCTCTACGCTCAGTTCACCAGCCGCATCATGGGTTTCGTCGATGACGTAGAGTTCTACGTGGATGGCGACGGACGCGTCCAGGTGCGCTCGGCTTCGCGCTTGGGCGAGTCCGATCTCGGGGTCAATCGCAAACGCATCGAGGCAATTCGCGCGGCGCTTGCAGTCTAGGACCCGAGCGACCGTCAGGAGGAGTGGCGCGCTCGCCCTGAACTGGCTAACAACTTGAGGTCGATACCGTCTGAAGATGCTCTCGTCAGCGGTATCGACCGTATTCACTGCAGTGGAACGCGCTAACCTGAGAGCAATAGTTCGGCTGGGACAACGCCCGCGTGTTAAACGTAGGATATTCAATGAGCGCTCGACCCGAACCGACGTTCGTATTGGCGGTGACGATCGATGCGATCGCTCCAATTGCTCGTTGCCGGATAGGAACAGGTCTCAACGTTCCGGGTTCTCACGAGCGCGACCCTGCTGCTAGAGAAAACCGGACCGAACGCGATGAGCCAAACGACCTCAGTGCTGTCAGCGTTGCTGGCTTCCCTGCCGCACTTGCGAGCGCAGATTTATTTCAAGTCGTCGCTAACCGCGCTTTCACACGCCATGGAAGATCGCGTGCTGGCAAGTAGTACGCCATTCATGGTTATCGCCAGCTTTCAACGCGAGCGCTATTACCGTCAAGAAGCCTATCGATACCGCCGCATTGCGAAGGTTACCCCTCACGTCTACGTTCTAGCCGCACCCGAAACCGAGTTCCGGGCGGGGAGCGGCGACTACGAAACGATCGCCTTCCCGCCGGACGATCCGCTTGCCCGCGAGTGGCATTTGGTCGTACTCGGTGCGAGCGATGCTGCCTGTTTGATCTGCCGCGAATGCGACAGCGAGCCCGTCGCCGCCCCTGATGTTGAGGCTGCTCGCCGCTTTGAAGGGGTTTGGACCTTCGATCGCGATGTTTGTACGATTGCTGCCAACATCTTGATCGATCGCGCGATCGCCTTCCGACCCGAGCTTGCCGACCCTCTTGCCGAGACGCGATCGCGGTACGTGCAATCAGGCGCTATTGGAGCACCCGATCCGCAACCGTTTGTCGAACGCTTGGTCACGCACCTGCAAGCCGGTCAGTACAGACTCGTCAAAGCCTATCGCTCCTTGGCAGAGAAGGAGCGCATGGAGCGCCTGCAGCGCTCGATCGCCACCATTGTGCGCCGTTCCCTCGACCCTGCTGAGGTATTGCAAGCGGCTGTCGAACAGCTTGGGAGCACTTTAAATGCATGCCGCTGTATTGTTTACCGCTGTCGGGCAGAGGATGACAGTGCCACTGTTGCGCATGAGTATCTCGATAGCGATCTGCCTTCTCTCGCTGGCGAGCGCCTGCCTCTGCAGTCCCATCCGCTGCTGCAAGCGGCAATCGAAGCCCGCGATGCGCGCTACTCCGACGACCTCGCCGCCGATCTCGACGCTACTGCGACTGGTGAATGGCTCGAACGGGCAAGCATATCTGCGTGGATAGTCGTACCGATGTTCTACAAGGACCGATTGCTCGGGGCGATCGAGCTGCACCGCTGTACGCCGACCCGACCGAGCTGGCAGACCAATGACGTCCGGCTGGTGGAAGCGATCGCCAATCAAGTGAGCATTGCTCTTGCCCAAGCCGAAGCCTACGCGCATCTCGGCGAGTTAAACGAACAGCTGGCCGCTCTCGATCGCACGCGGTCCAACCTGGTAGCGATTACCGGCCACGAGCTGCGAACGCCGCTCTCGACCGTGCAAGTTTGTTTGGAAAGTCTTGCTGCCGAACCGGACATGTCCGGTGAGTTGCGCCAGGTCATGCTCAACACAGCCCTCAACGATGCCGCACGGATGCGGGATTTGATCCAAGACTTCTTGACGCTCTCGCGTTTGGAGAGCGGTCGCGTAGAGTGGAACCCCGAACCGGTGGCGATCGACGAATGTGCGGACCTCGCTATCAGCAACGCCCGGGCTCGCGCTCGCCAAAAAAATAATAGTCTCCCGGCAATCCACACGGCGATCGCGGTTGACTTACCTCCCGTAAGCGCCGACGGTGAATGGTTCGTTGAAGTGCTAGCTAAGTTGCTCGACAACGCCTGTAAGTTTACCGATCCTGACGGGACGATCTCGTTGGCTGCCGAACAGAGCAGCGACGGCTCGGTCAGCGTGACCGTTGCCGACACGGGGCGGGGGATCGAGCCGGCATTTTTAGAAACCGTGTTCGACCGCTTTTATCAAGAAGAAGGTGCGCTCCAACGTACGACCGGCGGCACGGGTCTGGGATTAGCCATCTGCCGGCAGATCGTTAACAAGTGGGGCGGTCAGATCTGGGCAGAGTCGGCCGGACGCGATCGCGGCACTCAGGTCCACTTCACGGTCCCGGTTTGCACGAGTTCCGTTGATTCGCCACTCTCTTCGTTGCCCGCACAGCGCTCCCAGCGTCGCTCGTTATCCTGACGATTGGTTGAAGGCCTTGCCGTGCGCGGTTCGGACCCGGTTCGCCCGCTCTGAGGATTGGTCGTCCGTGCAACGATAAAGTCGGTAGTTGTATTCCCCAAGATCGCCGCGCAACTGGCGATCGCACCCTTCGGCACCCAGATCGAAGCGAAAGCGTCGGCCGATCGACCACAAATCGAACGGCCTCGCGCGCGTTGCAATTTCCGATCGCAACGCCGCGATCGCGGCAGTGTCGCGCGCTGCTCCGGCCGCACGGTCGCGATGGGCAAGAAAGTACTCCACGGAAAAATCTACCTCGGCTCGGTCAAACTCTCGCGCCAGGGCCATCATGGTGCCCGTCTGCCCGTGGTGGAGGTGTATCGTCGCAATGGTTACCGGGCCGACCGCGCGATCGCTCTCGGCCTCGGCTGCAGCAATCGTACGGGCTAGCAAATCCGGACGGGGCGTCTGCAAATAGCCCGCATTCGCAATAACCGTCATTGCTCCGAACGTGCCGGCCAGCCCAAAAGCAATCACCGTGCGGTAATCGGGTCTTACTGCAAAGCGAGCCGAACGGGCAACTGGTGCGGCAACCGGAACGCGCCAACATGTCGCCACTGCCACTGCCACTAGTGCGATCGCGGCCGGAAAATACACGTACTGAAAGCGCGAAGCTAAGGTCAAATCCAGCTCCAATCCGTAAGTGCAGCCGAGGAATAACGCGATGGCACTCAGGAAGTAGCCGCTCAGCGCCTTTAATTCCAACTGCTGCGGGCAGTGGCGCCACCCCCACACCACGCGCGGTAGGGCCCAAAGTGCAAACCCCACCATCAGCCCGCCCGACGCGATCGCCACCGGCACTGGGACCTGCGCTGTCACTGCTGTAGGCAATAGTGTCACCTGACTCAGATTCCACATCAGCAAGCGCGCGAGCGGCTGCAGCCAATCCTCCTGAGGATCGCCATCGTAGATCCACTGCGTGGGACTCGAGCCACTAATATCTCCGAGCACCGGCAGCCACACGATCGCTCCCGCGATCGAGCCGCCAATCGCTACCAGCAATGCCTGCCAGGGGAAGCGCGACCATCGCGATCGCACCGCCCACATCGTACCCAGCAACATGGGTACCTGGGCGCCCAACACGAAGGCAAAAAAGAAGTGCGTCGCCATGCCAAGCGCATTCACTGCCGTCCAAAGCAGCGCGATCGCTATTGAAAACTGCCTGCGACCGGCGATCGCCTGCACCGCCCGCAGTCCGCAAGCCAGCGACGCGATCGCCAGCAGCTCGGCTAGCGTGTAATGTCGTGCCTCACGCGCCAAGAAAATCCCGAATGGCGACAGCGCCATCAGCATCGCTGCAATCAGTGCCATCCGACGCGTGCCGGCCATGCGCATCAGTACGTAAAGTGCCGGCACCGAGAGCGCGCCCAACAAAGCTGAAAGCGATCGCGCGGCCGTCAATGCCGGCCAGCCTCCCTCAGGCGCAAAGATTTGCATCCAACCGTGAACGAGCAAGAAAAAGAGCGGTGGATGCGTGCTCTCTGCAAACAAGTTCTGCAACACGCTGCCCCAGCTTCCGCCTGACGCGAGCGGCTGTAGGAGCTCGGGGACCGCGATCGCGCGATTCAGCGGTACGTCCAGGAAACTATTCCCGAGTCCGAACACCGTCGTTGCCAGCTCGTCCCGCCACGCCGGTTTCGCTGCTAGCCCCACCACCCGCACTACCAATGCAACCGCCGTCCAGATCCACAGCCACGGTTCGGCAGCCAATACGGTCGCGCGGTCGCGGAGCGCGTGCAGCCACCCGTTCGACTGTGCCGGGCGTTGCCCGGGAGTCCGAAAATCCATCACGTGGCAGCGATCCCCAGCCTGCAAAAGGCACCCGAGCAGCGGTAGGGCCCGAAACCGGTTACCGCTGCCAAGCCCAGCAGTGTCAACAGCAACGGCAGTGAATCTGGTCGTAAACTGACTGTAAAAAACTGTGCGGTATTGGCGGTTAGAAACAGCAGTCCTGCCATCAAACTCCAGAAAAATCTCGATCCGACAGCCGCCTCCCAAGCCCTTGTAGCGCGGACGGGATTGCCGACCAAGACCCTATGACTTATGGCACTTACCCAACTTACCAGAGCGGGCAACCCTCGCTTAAGGGAAGTTAACTACCATGCCGCGTGACATTAGCATTTCAGCGATTGTGAACGATCGCTCGGCAAAGCCCAACTTCGATTGCGGAGCTGGAAGAGCAGCAGCGTTATGAGGTGAATAGTCTTTCCTTCCTAGTTGCGGTGCCTGATGAGCATTAAACGTTGGTTACTCGCGATTGGTTTCGGCGCGATCGCCGCTGCTCCGGTTCTGCACCGCGACCCGATCTAGTTCGATATCCCTGCCTAGGAACGGATTATCGCAGAGGCTTACGTTGGGGATGAATCGGTCAACACCCAGATGGTCCGCGCCGGGATGGCTTGGCACTACGATCGCTATTCGGGAAACTACCCCAGCCACATTCTGATTGTCGAGCCGGAGGCAGAGGCGCGATCGCTTCTGGGCATTAAGGATTTGCGATCGCCTCAGCAACATCCCTTTTCCCGACATTCCTCGATAAAAGGAGCACTTTTTTCTGATACTCCTATAAAAGCTAAGAGGCCATTTGAAAAGTCCTCATCCGATGTTAGAAAACTCACACGGTCCACGCTGTTGATACTGAAACGACAGCACCGTGTGAGCTATGCCCAAAGACTACACCAGCAATCTCTCTCCCGACCAGTTCGCGCTCATCGAGCCGTTGCTCCCTGCTGCCAAATCCGGCGGTCGCCCCCGCAGCACCTCACTTAACGCCGTCCTTAACGCTATCCTCTACCTGGTTGTCCAAGGCTGCAAGTGGCAAGACCTCCCGAGCGATTTCCCCCCTACTGGAACCGTCTACACCTACTTCCGTAACTGGCGTCTCGACGGCACTTGGCAGCGCTTGCACGACTACCTGCGCGACCGCACCCGAGCTGCGGACGGTCGCGACCCGACCCCGTCAGAGGTGGTGCTCGACAGCCAGAGTGTGCCCACTGCGCCGATGGTGGCGCGCGCTGTCGGCTACGACAAAGCGAAGCAAACCAAAGGGCGCAAGCGCCATACTGTGGTGGACACCCTCGGATTGCTGATGTGCGTGGCGGTGACAGCGGCGAGCGTGCCGGAGCGCCAGGGCGGCAAGCAAGTGCTGCAGCGGCTGCATCGCTTGGGGGAGCGCGTGAGGCGGATTAGCCTGGTGTGGGTGGATGGGGGCTACAGCGGTAAGCCGTTTCTGCAGTGGGTGATGGATACCTGCCGGTGGATTGTGTTGCTGGTGAAGCGACCGGAGGCGGCGAAGGGATTTGTGTTGTTGCAGAAGCGGTGGGTAGTGGAGCGCACGTTTGGCTGGTGGTGTTGGTATCGGCGGTTGAACGTGGACTACGAGTACCTGCCGGAGTCATCAGAGACGATGATTCGGATTGCGATGATCCGACTGATGCTCAGACGGCTGGCGTAATTTGATACCTCCCTGAACTTTTCAAATGGCCTCTAAGATTTAGCCAGCTTTTGGCTTTATTTCTAAATATTTAAAATAAGCGGATTTTTTTGATTTTTAACGTATCTGCGTGGATTTGGTGCGGTCGGAATTGGAGGCTTGGAGATTATTCCCGGTTAATCATTTTCTGAAGATTCTTGGGTAGAGCGATGGGTTAAATAATCTTCGTGAGCTTCTTGCGGTAGTCGTTGCAACGCTTCCTCAATCGGCAGAGTATTGAGAAACGAAAATAGGCAGTACACATAGTTGTCAAAACCAGCCTGAGAATTTGGGTGACTAGAACCCAGTTTCTGAAACAGGATTTCCACAGCCTTTTGATACATGGGTAACGCTTCCTCGTACCTCCCTTGCGAAT
>NZ_ASSJ01000067.1 GCF_000473895.1 Rubidibacter lacunae KORDI 51-2
GCGCCCGGGCAGATGGGTCGTCCGCGTCGCAAAGGGCAGCGACTGCCCACGCTCGCAGCGCGTCTCGAGTCGCCCGAGACGGTCTGGCAAACCGTGACGGTGCAGTGGTACGGCGGGCAGCCCCGAGTCCTGGAGCTCGCGACCGGCACGGCGGTCTGGTACCACGTGGGCAAGCCGACCGTGCCGCTGCGCTGGGTGCTGGTGCGCGACCCGCAGGGAAAGCGGGCAGCGCAGGGATTTCTCTGTACGGACCCATCCCAGTCGGCAGCGCAAATCGTGCAGTGGTATCGGTGGCGCTGGCAGGTGGAGGTGACGTTTGCGGAAGTGCGCGCCCATCTCGGGGTTGAGAGCCAGCGGCAATGGTCGCCGCGAGCGATCGCCCGCACGACGCCGGTGCTGTTGGGTCTGTTTTCGCTGGTCGTCGTGCAGGCACAGCGGAGTCAGAGAGACGGGAACTGGAAGCTGCCCCAGGCAGCGTGGTATCGCAAGGAGCGGCCGACGTTTATTGATGCGCTAGCGCTGGTGCGACGGCAGTTGTGGGCAGCGGAACTTTTACGCAGGTCGCCTGGGAGCGGGAAGTTGGGAAAAGTCCGACAGGAACTCTGGGAGTGCTGGTCTGACTTACTCTGCTATTCAGCCTAATGGCTAAAGTCGAGCTAAGAATCTCGCTATCCCGCTCGCTGTTGAATCCACGTATCCATTGAGAGAGTTGCAACACCGCCACCGTAAAAGCATGTCGCTGAATTGAAAATTTCTGCATTACAGTTGCTTGTTTAGTGACAACCTGGTTCCAAGTTCAAGTTCAATGTATATTCTTCATGGCACATAATATCGCGTCTGAAGATCTCGTTCGAGAGCAGCCGATTATGCTTGATAACAATGCAGTAGCCCGTGTCGCCCATACCGACCTACATCCACCCCATGCACCTGTCGCCATCGTCGGTATCGGCTGCCGGTTCCCGGGAAATGCCAATTCGGCGGCGAGTTTTTGGCAGCTTCTGACCGCTGGAGTCGATGCGACAGTGCCCGTCCCGGCCGACCGGTGGAATAACGACCTTCTGTTCAGCCCCGATGCGATGAACGAACCGGGCACTGTTGGTTCGCTTCGCGGTGGATTTATTGACGGGATTGCCGAATTCGACGCCGGCTTCTTCGGGATCTCGGCGCGGGAAGCCGCGGTCATGGATCCGCAGCAGCGCATGCTGCTGGAGACATCCTTTGATGCCCTGGAGGACGGTGGTTTGACATTGCAGTCCCTCCGCGGCCGGGATGTCGGTGTGTTTGTAGGAATGTCTCAAGTTGACTACGCGCAATTTCAAAACAGCCAGTATAGCCGCGAACATATCGGGGTTCACACCAATACCGGCTTAGCCATGTGCATTGCCGCCAATCGGATATCATATTGTTTCGACTTCAAGGGACCGAGCCTTGCGCTCGACACGGCTTGTTCTTCATCGCTGACAGCCGTGAGCCTTGCGTGTCAGAGCATCCATTCTAGCGAATGCGGCATGGCCTTGGTCGGAGGCGTGAACGCGATCCTCACGCCGGAGCCAACCATTGGCTTTAGCCGCGCGACAATGCTTGCCCAGGATGGCCGCTGCAAGACCTTCGATGCAAGCGCCGATGGGTTTGCCCGCGGCGAAGGAGCCGGGGTTGTGGTTCTCAAGCGCTTGGACGATGCGTTGAGGGGTCGAGACCGTATCTATGCTGTCATCAAAGGTACAGCGGTGAATCAGGATGGCCGCACCCCGAGCATGACCATGCCTTCCGCTGATGCCCAGGCGGACATGCTGCGCCAGGCGTATCGGAATGCAGGTATCGATCCGGGCAGCGTTCGCTACATCGAGGCCCATGGAACCGGGACACCGGTGGGAGACCCGATAGAAATCCGGGCATTGGGAGACGTCTTCGGCAACGACCAAACCAATGCCAGACCGCATTTTATTGGTTCGGTCAAGACCAATATCGGACATCTGGAGGCGGCGGCCGGCATTGCCGGATTGATCAAGGCGGCCTTGGCCGTTCACCACGGTGTTGTCCCCCCAAATCGGAATTTTGACAGGGAGAATCCCGAGCTAGGGTTGTCCGGACATCATTTCGTAGTGCCGGTGGAGACCATCGCCTGGCCGGATGACGGATGTCCTCGCCGAGCAGGGGTCAATTCCTTCGGCTTCGGCGGGACGAATGCCCATGCGATCGTCGAGGAAGCCCCAACCTCCGCCAGCGGGACGGAGTCCGACGTTTGTGCAGAGACAGCGAATGTGGAAGATGACGGACCGGCGGCATATCTCCTGCCGATCTCCGCGCACAGCGACGAGGCGTTGAAAGAGCTGGCGCTTAGGCACTTATCCGTTCTACAAGGGGGCGAACCGGCACTTGACCTCGATGCCTACTGTCGGGCGGCGGCGCGTCGGAGAACCCATCACCACTGCCGGCTCGCCGTCCTCGGACAGAACCGGGATGAACTGATTGCCAAGCTGGAGGATTTTAGGCGCGGTCTGGAACCGAAAGGGCTCTTGCTGGGCAAGGCCAAAGTGTTGGACCGGCCGAAAGACGGTCCTGTCTTTGTATTTTCGGGCATGGGACCGCAATGGTGGGCAATGGGGCGCGAGCTGCTCCAGGTCGAGCCGCTCTTCCGTCACTGGATCGAGCGCTGCGATGCAGCTTTTGCTGAATTCGCCGATTGGTCTCTTCTGCAGGAGTTGACCCGAGACGAAGCTTCGTCGCGGATGTCGGAAACACAGATCTCCCAGCCAGCGAATTTCGCGTTGCAGGTGGCTCTGGGGGAACTATGGCGCGCCTGGGGGCTGCAGCCTGCCGCCATTGTCGGCCACAGTGCCGGCGAAGCCGCGGCAGCTTATATGTCAGGCATGCTTGGGCTGGAGGAAGCCGCCCGCGCGATCTACCACCGCGCCCGGCTGCAGCATCAGGTCTCGGGCAAGGGCAAGATGATCGCCGCCGCTTTGGAGCCTGAGGACGCCCGGGCAGCGATCGCATGCCACGACGGCAAGGTATCCCTCGCGGCCATCAACGGTGCATCCTCCGTGACTTTGTCGGGGGATGCCGAGCTGATTGTGGCTCTGTCGGAGCAA
>NZ_ASSJ01000068.1 GCF_000473895.1 Rubidibacter lacunae KORDI 51-2
TCCAGGCTAGAGACAGCGATCGACCTGGTGCTGCGCTGCACCCCCAAATATCGCTTGCCCGAAACAACTCGCTATGCCGATCGCCTGGCGTCTGCTGGCACGGGAAAATCGGCGTTGGGCAACACCCGCCTGGGCAGCTTGTCTTGAAGCGACCCTGCGCGCAAGGAGGAAGCCACGGCAGCAATAGCATTTGAGGAACTAGTTCCTCCATTTAAAGCCTAAAACGAACGGTCCCCAGGGCTTCCATTCCGACAGTTGTCCGGCGGCGACCTTCCATTGCTATATCATCCACTGCTCTCCAAGGCGCTGCGGGTCGAGCGCATCTGAACGGCGCGACCCGGACTCACGACCGCAACTGCAAATATCGCTCCACCAGCAAAATTGCCGCAATATCGTCCACCGGGCGCGGCGGCAGGCGCATCCCTTGCGGAATTAAACGCATCAGTCCGCGCGGGGGGTACATCTGCCAATAGCGATCGCGAGCTTCCAGCGTGCTATTGCGCTCGTCCACCAGGGCGATTGCCAAATCGGGTATTTGCGCGCGAATGCGGGCTTGCCACTCCCGCGAGGTGGTGCGATCGCCCATCACCAACTGCACGCTCCCGTAGCGATCGCGCCACGCGGCGATCGTTGCTAATGCGACAGCGGCCGGAACGACCTCGTGAGCGATCGGGTGCGCATCCGCTAACACCGCCAAACCGCACTTGTCCCGACCGGGATCGAAGCCGAGAAGCGTTGCCATACCGGGAAGCGTTGCCATAAGCTGCGTTTGTCGGGTAGCAGCAGGGCTACTCGACCGGCTCGGCGATCGGCGCGCTCGAGTCGGTCTCTGGAGTATCGGGTGCCACTACCGGTTCGGTACCAGCGTCTTCGCTAGCAGCAACTTCAGGTGAGTCCGCCGCATCGGATGACTCAGATGCCTCCGGGGCAGCTGAATCAAGCTTTTCGAGCTGTGGAGTATCGGGTGCCACTACCGGTTCGGCACCAGCGTCCTCGCTAGCAGCAGCATCAGGTGCGCCCCCCGCATCGGATGCTTCAGACGAATTAGCTGCCGAAGCCTCAAGCTTCTCGAGCTGGTCGAGTTGGAGGGCAAGTTGCTGGATTTGGTCTTTGTAGCGAGCGGGCGCGAGAGCTTGGGCGCGATCGGCAAGTTCTTTTGCCTCCTGAATGCGTCCCTGACGACCCAAGACCAACGCTTTTCCGAGCACCGGGCGAAAGTCCGCCGGATTTTCAGCAGCTATTTCGTCGAAGATGGCGATCGCGGCAGTACTGCGCCCGATCTGAACGTAGATCTGCCCGAGATGCAACTGCAAGGGAACGCGTTCGACATCGCTGTTGGGTGCCTCAGCCAGTGCGAGGGCGGCTTGGACTTCGCCGATCGCTGCTTCCGGACGGTCCTGCTGCAGCAACAAACCCGTCAGACCCTGCAAGGCTGGCAAATAGCCGGGGTTTTCTTCTAGAACGCGGCGAAAATCGCGGACGGCACCCTCAAGATCGCCCGTTTGCTCTCGGACTTGCCCGAGGAGGATGCGATAGTCCGGCTCGTCCGATTTATGCTCGGCCAGTTTTTCCAGCCAGCCAGTAGCTGCTTCGAAATCGCCCTGTTCGAGGCGGATTCTGACCAACGCGTCCAACGCCGTTTCGTTATCCGGCTCGCGTTCGAGGACTTTCTCGTAGCCGCGTGCCTCCAAGTCGCGCTCTCGATCGGCTGCCGACACGGAGGTCAATGGCGCGCCTGACTGCTGCGAGCCGGCAGCGCCACCGCTGAATAAATCCACGATCGACAAACCTGCTGGCAGCAGCGAAACGCCGACAAAGGCCGCGATCACGACCGCGATCGCTGCGTAGATCCAGAAAGGGCGCTTTTGAGAGGGGGAAGGCACGGCTGACTCGTCCAATGGGGGTGTGCAGTTGTCGTTCCCGACACTACACAGGGTAACGGACGGGGGGCAGACAGCGCTTGCGAAAGGACATGCAGCCTGTTAGTTGCCACACAAACGGAATCCTACGGGGAAAACTCTACAGTTAGAATGGGCAAATGCGAGATTTGCAAGCGTTCGCGGCCGCGAGTTAAGCCTTGTTGCTCCACCTTGAGGTAGGCCAGGCGGTTGCGTTAACGTGCCTGCAAAACGTCCCTACGCACCTACCGCCCAACACTCGCTGCCCGCCGACTGCACCGAATCCCAGAGATTGCGATCGCCGTTGCTGCCGACCGGCGGCTGAGTCCTTGCCTTAAGGAGCTGCCATGTCACCCCCCACGCACCAGTCCGGCTCTCCCCAACCCGACGAGAGTCAGTCCGAGCTTTTGCCTGCACCCGTTCGGCCCCAATCCCCGAAGCCGAACGCTACCCCCCCGCAGCACCTCCAACCGCCAACTGCTCCCTCCAAGCCCGTTGCTCCAACACCACCTCGACCTGCCCCACCATCAGCTGCGACCCCGCCAACTGGTGATGGCGATACTGCCGATACGCTTGTCACGTCCGCCCGCAAGCATCCGATTCCTCCGCCTAGTTCGCCCAAGCAGTTTCGCGCGATCGGCTTGTTGCGCGGTCGCTATCAACCAGAACCGGATGGTCTGACGCGGGGCTCGCTGTTCGTGAGCGACGGCGAGGAAGAGCAAGAAGTAAAGTCGGTGCTGCTCGGTCGCACGATCAGCGTGGTCAAGAATCACTTGAACCTAGAGCAACCGCACTTGTGGGTGGTTTATCCCCGCACGCGCCAACGCGAGGGCGATTTGCACGTACAGATCGTAGGCGTGTGGGAGCCGGAAACGCTCAAGCCCGACCTAGCCGAGTCCGAGACAGAACCGACCAGCGATGCAATTGAAAGCGGGTATTTTTCGGTACGCGGTGAGGTCGTTTATTACGCTGAAGATAAAAACAAGATCGTTGTTAGCATTCGCCAGACAGCACGCCAGCCGTCGGACAAACCAAAGCTATTCAAGCTCGAACTATATGGGACGTTAGCCCAAGCGAACGCGCGCGGTCGGTTTTGGGATTTCCAAGTTGCCTTTCAGAACAACCAGCTCGTGGTTCGCGAGGCCACCTGCATCGGGGCAATGCCGCCGAAAAAGCCAGGCACAAAAAAGTCGCGCCCGCCCCATCATGGTCCGCACCGCGATGGCGACAGTCGCTCAACTGCAAGACTCCCCGAGCTTGCTGACAACCGCTCTACAGCAGGGCAGCGAGTACCCAAACCCATCAAGCGCACTGGCACGGATTGCTGACGTCCACCAGACGTCCGACTGCGGAAAACCAGTCAGTTGGGCGGTCAGGCGTGCCGCTGCCGTCGCCCAACTAGCGAAACACGCGATGGTCTAGGCTCGGCATTTGGCGGCGGACTTGGGCCAAATGGATTGGGTCGATCTCGGCGATTGCAACGCCCGGCTCTTCGCCTGCATCGGCGAGGACAACACCCCACGGATCGACGATCGCGGCATGCCCGTGACTTTGACGGCGCGCGTAGTGGTTGCCGGTCTGAGCGGGAGCGATGATATAACAGGTATTTTCGATCGCCCGCGCTCGGATCAGAACTTGCCAATGATCTTTGCCGGTATAGGCCGTAAAGGCAGCTGGGACGAACAGCACGTCCGCACCACGTGCTGACAGGTGGCGGAAGAGTTCGGGAAAGCGGACGTCATAGCACACCGACAGCCCGATGCTGCCGAGGGTTGGCGAAGGAAATAGCGGCGGCCACTCGCTCCCTGGCACGACCGTACTCGACTCGCAGTAAGTATTGCCGTCGGGTAAATTGACGTCGAAGAGGTGAACTTTTTGATAGCGCGCGACCTCCGCCCCGCTGGGGTCGACGAGCAGCGCCGTGTTAGTCACGCGATCGCGATCGACCGGGACTGGGAAGCCGCCGCCAAGGATCGCGATCTGATGGCGTTGTGCCATTGTCTTTAAAAACTTTTCGCTGCGCTCGGCAATCTCGGTTGCGCGGGTAACCTTATCGCTTTCGAGGCCGAGGAAAGAAAAGTTTTCCGGCAATCCGATCAACTTTGCGCCTCGCCGCACTGCCAGTTCTACGAGGTCTGCCGCCTCTGTCAGATTGCGATCGACATCGGGCGTGCTCGTCATTTGGACGGCAGCAGCGAGGTAGGTTTTCATCAGTTTGGAATTCGGTTGGAACGCGTGCAATCGGGCTTTTCGAGTATACCCCGCACGCCGTGCAGCCTGTGCTCTACAGCGCGATCGCCTCAACAACCCGCGCATTCTTTAACTCTTAGGCAATCCTGCCGGCTGTTCGCGATGCGATAATAACCGCGAGATTGAGGGGGCTCTCGACGCACGCGATCGCGATGACCACCAACGGCACGCCAGACGTGCAGGTTCCGCACGATTTCCTCGATCCCCGCATGCGGAAACCGCACGACCTGTTGGTGCGTCTAAGAGCAGCCAGCGTCAATCCCATTGATAGGAAGTTGCAGCGGCGCGGGACGTTTTACCCGGCGCAGA
Organism: Rubidibacter lacunae KORDI 51-2; assembly: GCF_000473895.1. Lineage (NCBI taxonomy): Bacteria > Bacillati > Cyanobacteriota > Cyanophyceae > Chroococcales > Aphanothecaceae > Rubidibacter > Rubidibacter lacunae. Next base: position 4,458 of record NZ_ASSJ01000068.1, read on the forward strand.
TTCCGTCAATCCTGGGCTGCGATGGGGCCGGCATTGTGGCAGCGGTCGGCTCGCGTCGAGCGTTTTCAGCCGGGCGATGCAGTGTACTTTTGTTCTGGTGGGCTGAGGAAATTCGGTACGGGCAACTACGCCCCTTATGCCGTGGTGGACGAGCGCGTCGTCGCGCCCAAGCCGCGATCGCTCTCGTTTGCGGCAGCGGCACTGCTGGTATTGATTACAGCATGGGAAGCACTGGACAATCGCGGTCGCCTCGAGGCCGGTCGGCGCGTGCCGAACCATGCTGGGGCTGGCTGGGTCAGCCACGTGGCCGTGCAGCTAGCAAAACTCGCTGGGGCTGATGTAGCGACTACCGTCGGGTCCGCTGAAAAAGCCGACTTCGTGCGGGAACTGGGTGCAGATCTGCCGATCCAATCTAAAGACACCGACTTCGTGCGGGCGGCAATGGAGTGGACCGGGGGCGAAGGCGTCGAGTTGGCATTCGATACGGTTGGTGGCGCGACCTTCGCGCCTACCTTTGCCGCCGTGCAACCCGGCGGCCTCGTGACGCTGTTGAAGCCGGCCGCCGAAACGGACTGGACACTGGCGCGATCGCGAAATCTTTGCATCGGACTGGAGCTGTTGTTGACGCCGCAGCTAACCGACAATCTCGACGCCCAGGTCGCCCAGGCTAACATCCTCGCCCAATGCGCCCGCTTGTTCGATCGCGGCGAGCTAACCCTGCGCGTCGGTCAAACCTTCCCGCTGGAGCGGGCTGCCGACACAGATCGTGCGATCGAGACCGGCTCCACCACCGGCAAGATCGACCTTTTGATGCCGGAGTAAACGGTGGGAGACGCTCGCTCCTCGGCTCGAACGGCAAGTCCCCATTAAGCCAGTTTTACTTTCAGCAGCATGACGGACTTGCACCCGCCCGCTTGGCCGTGAATGTAGCTGGGGCATACCCCTGCATTCGCGTTGTTCGCGCGGATTCGCCGCAACCGTCCGCGTTAAGATCGACCGAGTTCCAGGGCTAGCGCTGGATCGAGCTTCGCATTCCTTGCTGGCTGGCGAACGGAACGCATCGCAGTAAGCAACACAGTAAATCGCAAACGAATATGGGGCGCGGGACGGCGCACGCAGGGACATGGGCAGTATTTTCGGTCACCTCTTCCGGGTATCTACGTTCGGCGAATCTCACGGTGGTGGTGTGGGCGTCATCGTCGATGGCTGCCCGCCGCGCCTCGAACTTAATACCGAGGATATCCAAACCGAACTGGATCGCCGCCGTCCCGGACAAAGCAAAATCACCACGCCGCGCAAAGAAACCGATACCTGCGAGATCCTCTCCGGTGTTTTCCAAGGCAAAACTACCGGCACGCCGATTGCGATCCTCGTGCGCAACCAGGACGCTCGCTCCCAGGACTACGAAGAAATCGCCCAGAAATACCGCCCCTCCCACGCCGACGCCACCTACGACACCAAATACGGCTTCCGTAACTTCCAAGGGGGCGGTCGTTCGTCCGCCCGCGAAACCATCGGGCGCGTGGCAGCTGGCGCCATCGCCCAAAAGATCCTCCGCCAGGTCGCCGGCACCGAGATCGTTGCCTACGTCAAGCGCATCCACGAGCTCGAAGCGATCGCCGACCCCACCACCGTCACCCGCGAGCAGGTGGAGCGCAACATCGTCCGCAGCCCGGACCCCGACTTCGCCGAACGGGCGATCGCTGCCGTCGAGCGCGCCCGCGATGAGAAAGACTCCCTGGGCGGCGTCGTCGAATGTGCTGTTCGTAACGTGCTTGCCGGGTTGGGCGATCCGGTATTTGACAAACTCGAAGCCGACCTAGCCAAAGCCATGATGTCCTTGCCGGCCAGCAAAGGCTTTGAAATCGGTTCGGGTTTTGCCGGCACCCTGCTCAAAGGCAGCGAACATAACGACGAGTTCTATACCGACGAGAGCGGTCGCACCCGCACGCGCACCAACCGCTCTGGCGGCATCCAGGGCGGCATCAGTAACGGCGAACCGATTATTCTGCGCGTTGCCTTCAAGCCAACCTCCACCATCGGCCGCGAACAGCGTACTGTGACCCGCACTGGCGAAGACACCGTCCTCGCCGCCCGCGGCCGCCACGATCCCTGCGTTCTGCCCCGCGCCGTACCGATGGTCGAGGCCATGGTTGCGCTCGTGCTGTGCGATCGCCTCATGCACCAAACGGCCCAGTGCCAGCTTCTGCCTTAGGGCATCCTTGCTTTTCATGCGTGGTTCGCTCGGCAGATAGCTGATTCGGCAGACATCTATTGGCGTGATTTGACTGACGCGATCCGACTGACATCCTACGACCAGAAACTCGGTTGGTGATGAGCCCTTGCCATTAGGAGAGCGGAGTTTGCTCGCCGCCGCCGCGATTCACGGTAACGGTTTTGGCAGCGTAGGCAAGACGCGATCGCACGCAAACAGCGTCCCGGCTGCTACGCACAACGGAATTGTCACCAGATTCAGCAGCGGCAGACTCACCAATCCCAAACAGACCAGCCCGAAACTGCCGCTGGCAGGGAAACTGCGCGCCACAATGCCGAGCTTTTGCCGGAAACGCAAGCGCCGCCGCTCCAGCGGAGCGTCCAAAAAGTCTAGGCAAACGATCGTTGCCGCAACTGTCACGCCGCCAAAGGTAATGACAACCGCACCCACACCTGGCACCAGACCGAACAGCAGCAAGCCCAACCACGCGCTCGCCAGCAAGAGCAATTTTTTGATCTCGAAGAGCAGTGCTCGCCAGATATCTCCCCAGATGCCAATATCGACGAACGTCACTTCGCCGCTGAGCTTGAGTTCGAGTTGCTCCGATAACTTCCCGTACCAGGGCGACCCGAGCACGCTCCCAAACTGCACCAACACGAACCCCACCACTAATGCCAATGCGACTGCCAGCAACACGCGCAGCAAGTAGCTAAATCCCAGGATGATGCTGTCAATAAAACCCAGCCATGCTGGGAGATCGTCAATCAAGTGGGCGACTTCGCGATCGAGCGCGAGGGTGAGCATTTCAAGGCGGTGCCAGCCAAAATAGGCTATGCTTCCGTACAGCAGGACCCCGAGCACTACATTCAACGCGATTGGCACGGCCAGATAGCTCCACAAGTGAGGCGATCGCAACAATAGTCCCAACGCCCGCAGCGGGTACGTTGCTCCTGCAACCAAACCGAATCCGCCCAAAACTCGCATCGACTTCGCTATTTCGCTTACCCGCGATCGCTCCGAATCCTCATTTCCCTGCGGTTGCTAGCCGCCGGTTTGCTATCCTAGCGTTAGCTTTCATCAAGCCGTTTGCCAGCATAGCTCAACGGCAGAGCAACCGCCTTGTAAGCGGTAGGTTAGGGGTTCAAATCCCCTTGCTGGCTTCCTTCTTTGGGCCACATTAGCATCGCGTGTTACCCACTGCCCCTCAGATACGCCGACCCTATCGCTAGGCAAGATCGAGCTATAAGCTGCATTTTTATAGACCTGAAGTTTGATACTCGTGTTGGTTGAGGAGCATGGCTAATTCAGAGTTCTGCCTGGCTGACTGACACATCTCTGAAAACCTCGGTCAGTCATGAATGACAGTTAAGAGAGCGAATACTGGAAAACCAGATTTGGTTGTCATGTTTAGCCCGAGCAATCTCGGATCCAAAAAAGGGGCTCGGGGTCAACTGCTGACAGTGGCAGGGGTTATAGTAGATTTCGTCCCTTAGCCAGTAATTCACGCAACCAGTTGCAGCCAATTTTTAGATAGCTCCGACCCGACTCCAGTGCGTATCTACCTGACGGCACCAGCCAGCCGCCTGCACGCTCCCCCCTGGCTAGAGGACCACAGCAGCGCTAGGGCAACCACCAAATACAGAAACTTGAGGGCTCGAACCGACCGAAGACTCGAAGCCGTCAGTTTGAACGCTCCCGATTTGCTTTTGAAAAATAGTTCCTCCATTGCAAACCGCAGGCTCTATTGCCACAAGGTCTGCAGGGAGGGCGGGTTCGTCGGCATTACACAATCTAAGGATGAGATGCCCTAAATACCAATCCCAGCAAGTTCGAAAGAACGGCCACCGATGTGGCAAGTAAAACTACCAGTGCAAGGACTGCGTCCGCTGAATGACTTAAACAAGTGCCTCAAGCCCCGCAAATTGTGGCGAAATTTCAGGGGTTTCAGGAGATGTGTCAGCCAGCAAGCTGCGGCGGTCAATTTGTCGAGTCCAACTCTCAACGCGGGTAGTGCTCCAGAGGTAGTGATAAGGCTCAACCCTTTGCCAGCTGGGCGTTATAGTCATGTATGAAGTACCAAATAGTACCAATATGGTTATCCAGCTTTTTTGAGAAGGACAAGCTTTCTCTAACCAGCCTTGAAATCCGCTGACGGAAGGTATTGCTTAGCCTTTCAATATGGTTTGTTTGACCACTTTTTTATTGACTGGTCGGTGACGTTTACTCGGAATTACCTTCTGACAGGCAATCCAGAAACCTTTATATGCAACAGCACATTGCCGATAGACCCCCGGTAAACTCGCCCATAGTTCCCACAGTTTACGAGCCGATTTACGACTGCAGTCGCCCACATAACTGCCAACAATTTCCCCCGCAACTCTGTCAATAGCTAACCAGATATAAAGTTCATAACTCTTCGATAAAACAAATGACCACATCTTGTCACATTCAATAGTCCATCGCCCCTTTGAATTCTCCGAATCCTTTACCTGGCGAGGGACACGGCAAAATTTTTGATTTACATAGTCTTGTAGCCAAGAGAAACTGACCCCGGCAACTCTAGCAATGCCATGCAGTGAAATTCACTCAAGCAAGAGCTTATCGATAACCTGTTTTTTCAGGAGAGACTGTAATTTTTTTGGGGTCGAGAACAAACTGACGGCCACAGTCTTTACATTCACAATTAGGCTTACCATTATGCACGGACCCATTTTTGATAGTGTGATGAGAGCCTCAACGAGGGTAAAGAGGCGAGATTGAGAATTGAAAAAAAAACAAGAATGAGGAAGCCCCTCACCTATCTAAGCGAGAACTTGGGAGGTGAGCGCATTCAGGAAAAAGACGATTGCGAGAAAGGGTCCCATGGTAAATTGATATTTTTGAAGTAGAGTTCGTAATTGATTCACTTTAAAGATATTGTATAGGATCATTGCCAGCCCAGTTGTCTGGTCCACCACTACTTGCAGATCGCCACCCCTGGCATACAGCATGAAAAGGTATTAATACTTAGTGAAATGAGCATGGAAAGTTAAGGATAGGAGCAGAAAAGAGGCATGCTGGTCAGGAAATTTATGCTCCTCTTGTGCAGATCGAAAGACTGGTTTATCGAATCAGAAGTTCGCTGTAAAGTGGCACCTCAAAACAAATTTATAGAGGTTCCCCGAAGAGAGTTTTAATAGTGTTGAAGATTCAGGAATTCACTTGTTAAAAGCTCAAATTTGCTGGATTCAGAACTAAAAGCAAAGCAAAGTTGCCCCTTTTACTGACTCGACTCGTGACTCAATCCTTTCTTATAGAATTGAGTTCGATTGAACTAACCTCTGCAACAGCTGCCAACAGGAGCTCTGATATCAAACAATTGTGGTTTGGTTGCAGCAAATTCGTTATCTGATACTCTGGAAATTTTTGCAAAAAATGGCAACTTTTTGAGAACATACAATTCCTTCACGATATCGAATAGTACCTTTTCAGATAGGATCTTGTCTCTTCTTACACTGCATAACTGACCTTCAGAGATATCCTTTAGCTTAGGGAGAGCCTCGAGGAGTAGGGTGCCAGATAGGCAAATGGTAGTTGTATTCCTAAAACTGCAAAATATGTTGCCAGTTTCAACATTTCCGGGTTCGAGCGGTCGCACGCTGAGATATGTGAACTTATATGTGTTAAATACATGTGTTAAAATGGAATCTAAAATCGATTGAGTAATACATATATAGAGATGAACTGCTCCCGACCTGGGGATGAATCAATCCAATTTGCGGCCGCAACTCTGGCTAGGGGCTTGAGAGTTTGCGGTACTAATGTTGTGATTTGAATTCCAAGCAACACGACAAACCCGTGTAAAGATGCGATGAGTCCAATAGACTCCGGCATCAGGCTCAATGCCATTCGTCGTTTGCAGTCTTCCCTCGTTCAGCCAGGAGCAAAACAATGAGTGACAACCTGCCGATCGTGCTCGACTTCACCTCCCCAAATACCCTCGGCGGGTATGATTTGCTCGTTGCGGACGGCAACAACCGCCTCTACGGCGAAGCAAGCAGCGATACAGTCGCTTGCCCTTACGGCAGCGGTGGCGATATCTCCAACACGACGACCGCATTAGCCAGCTTCCCAGGCGATGGCGACGACTACGTTGTGGGGGATGATAACGATAACTTAATTTATGGCGGAGCTGGCGACGATCGCATTTTCGGTCAGGGCGGCGACGACGGGCTTTACGGCGAGGACGGCAACGACGACCTGTCCGGCGGAATCGGCAACGACTACCTGAACGGAGGGGACGGCAACGACCGCCTGTACGGTGAGGACGGCAACGACCGCCTGTACGGTGAGGACGGCAACGACGAGCTCTACGGCGGGACCGGCAGCGATCTCATGTACGGTCGGGGCGGCAACGACTACTTGAACGGCGGGGACGGCAACGACGAGCTTCTCGGTGGGGACGGTAATGACTCTCTGTATGGCGGGAACGGCAATGACTACCTGAACGGCGGGTTCGGCGACGACAGCCTCGACGGTGGAGCCGGCATCGATACGGTCGATTACCGTTGGTGGAACGGTAACGTTATCTATGACCTAATGGCTGGAGTTGCTACTTTTGGGGGCGGCGGATACTCCCAGGTCATTGCCAACTTCGAGAACATCTACACGGGCAACGGCGACGATACCGTCATCGGAAATGCTGCTGATAACATAATTACGAGCCGTGCTGGCAGCGACCGCCTATATGGCGGGGACGGCAACGACCGCCTGTTCGGATATGACGACAACGATTTCCTTTTTGGCCAGGTCGGCAACGACCGCCTTTTCGGTGATGACGGTGACGACAACCTGTACGGTGAAGAGGGTGACGACTACCTGTACGGCGGGTACGGCAACGACTTCATCGACGGTGGGAGCGGCAAAGACTACCTCGACGGCGAAGCAGGCATTGATACAGTCAATTACCGTCAATGGCACGGTGGCGGTAGTTACAACTTGACTACAGAAGTTGCTAGCTTCCAGGGCTACTACGACGAGGTCATTGCCAACTTCGAGAACATCAGCACGGGCGACGGTAACGATTACATTGTTGGAAATGCTGCTCTTAATTTCATTCGGAGCGGTGGTGGCGACGATCGCCTGTTCGGTCTTGAGGGGAACGACCGCCTCTTCGGTGAGGACGGCAGCGACAACCTTTCTGGCGGTGTGGGCAACGACGTCCTATACGGCGGTCTGGGCAACGACGTTCTATATGGTGGTGACGGCACCGACGTCCTGTTCGGCGAGAATGGCGACGACTTCCTGTCCGGCGGGAGCGGCAACGACCGCCTCGAAGGAGGTAACGGCCACGACTACCTATCCGGGGGGAGCGGCAACGACTCCCTGTATGGTGGGAGCGGCAACGACCAATTGTATGGCGGGGATGGCAACGACTACCTATCCGGGGGGAGCGGCAATGACCGCCTCGACGGCGAAGGAGGCATCGATACGGTCAGTTACCGGCATTGGAAAAATGGCGGCACCTTCAATCTGACGACCGAAGTTGCTAGCTTGTCGGCAAACTTCTCCCAGGTCATTGCCAACTTCGAGAACATTGACACTGGCGACGGGAACGATACCGTCGTCGGTACTGCTGCGAGTAACGTAATTCATAGCGGTGCTGGCATCGATCTCCTCTACGGCGGGAGCGGCAACGATGCTCTCTTCGGCGAGGACGGCGAGGACCGCCTCTACGGTCAGGATGGCGACGACCGCCTGTACGGCGAGAAAGACAACGATTTCCTTTACGGTCAGGACGGCAAGGACACCCTGTATGGCGGGAGCGGCGACGACCGTCTGTCCGGCGGGAGCGGCGAGGACCGCCTCTACGGTCAGGACGGCAACGACTTCCTCTACGGCGAGAAAGACAACGATTTCCTTTACGGTCAGGACGGCAAGGATACCTTGTATGGCGGGAGCGGCGACGACCGTCTGTCCGGCGGGAGCGGCGACGACCGCCTCTACGGCGACAACGACAACGACTCCCTCTACGGTGAGGACGGCAACGACTCTCTGTACGGCGGGAGCGGCGACGACTTCCTGTACGGCCATAACGGCAACGACTTTCTGTACGGCTGGAAGGACAACGACCGCCTCTACGGCGAGGACGGCAACGACTTTCTGTACGGCGAGGACGGCAACGACTCCCTGAACGGCGGGAATGGCGACGACTCCCTGTATGGCGGGAATGGCGACGACTCCCTGTATGGCTGGAAAGACAACGACCGCCTCTACGGTCAGGCCGGCAACGACTTTCTGTACGGTGAGGAAGCAAACGACACCCTGTACGGCGGGAGCGGCAGCGACCGCCTCTACGGCGGGCAAGGCGACGACCGCCTCTACGGTCAGGCCGGCAACGATTTCCTGTACGGCGAGAACGGCAACGACTTCCTGTACGGTAAGGACGGCGAAGACGATCTGTGGGGCGGGACCGGCAACGATGTCCTATCCGGTGAGGACGGCAACGACCGCCTCCACGGTCAGGACGGCAACGACTCCCTTTACGGCGGGAGCGGCGCCGACTTCCTGTACGGTAAGGACGGCAACGATCGGCTGTATGGCGGTCAGGGCAGCGACGCGCTTAGTGGCGGCGCCGGGGAGGATACGCTGCTTGGCTTCGGAGACAGCACCGAGTTCGACACGCTCACGGGCGGCGTCGGCAGCGATACGTTCGTGCTGGGCGATCGCAGCAGCGCGTTCTACCTGGGGGTAGGACACGCCAGCATCACTGACTTTGATATCGAAGACACGATTCAGATTCACGGAGAACTCAGCGATTACAGACTCAGCAAAAGCTTCAACTACGGTGGGGATCCAGCCTTAGACACGGCGATACTCAAGGGCAGCGACTTGATCGGGGTCGTGGAGGATACCACGGCAATTGCCCTGACGGCTAATTACTTTACGACGGTGTAACCAGGACCAAGGCGACCCGTCTCGCTGCAGTCTCTGCTTAACATCGAACCTCCGACAGTGACGTCGGAGGTTTTTTAGGCGTGCGCAGAGGGCACCTAACTCTGGCATTGTCCAATAAACTGCTAGCTTCAGTAATCGAAATAAATTCAGGGCTTACTTAAAAACCAGAGCGATTGATGGTCGATTGAGTTGCACGATAAGGAAGTACTAAAACAAACTCTTCTTCATCTGATACACTGTTCGCCCGGTTCGATATGCAGTCTCCTTCAACCGTACCCTCACCCACTCGACGCAGGTGATGGGGTTATGTTGGATTAGACTCTTGCAACCCTGGTAGCGCTCGATAAACTCCCGAAACTTGAAGTTGCCGTGCCGGTTTTAACTAGGGCTTGCTGAAAAAGTCCACAAAGTGAATTTAGGGGACAGAGAGCTCATGAAATCAGGCTTTCGCCATCTAGCCCCAGATTTTCGCCCCTAGATCTCGGCTCAAGTGCAAGGGTTTTGAGGCTCTAGCAACCATAACCTTGCACTTCTCTGACGCAGAAAACGCTGGAACCTTCTCGCTGAAACAATTCCAGCCTTTTTCAGCAAGCCCTAACTACTGGTGCAACGAAGCCGCTCTGCAACTGTCCCGAATCCGAACAATCTGCATCGGCGTTGGGGGCAATACTGAATAATTTGCGGTTCAGACCCTCACCATCGCCTGCTGGAGCATCAACTGCAAGCGATCGCGATCGGATGCTCTGCCGCTCGAAGATCGAATTACGGTGCGATCGCTGGTTTTAACAGCGTGCGTTCGGATTTAGCAGCACTTGTGACCCGTGAAGCAAGCCCGACTGACTGCGATCGGACGAGGATCTGGATAGCAGTACTGGCAAGGGTTTGAATTTTGCACCTCCCTGCGCGAGAGATCCGTTCGCCCTCAACATTTATCCCAACTACAACGCGACTTGCGCGGAATGATTCGGGCGATCGCTAGCTGCTTTGTGTCACATAATTGCCAAGGCGCGATCTGGTCAAAAGCTAGACACGAATTACTACCTTCATGAGAAAAAATCAATTCAATTTGCGTCCGGGATCCTCGTCAGATTCCTGCGAGCTTGCGACACTAATGGTGTGAGGTGCATCTCAATCAACCCGACAAAATGTTGAGAGATGCGATGAGTCTAAATCGACTTTTGCTTCTCACTCTATGCCATTCGTCGTTTCAGTCTTCGCTCGTTCAGCCCCTTTCACCCAGGAGCAAAACCATGATTTTCTACCAACCGGAGACTAGCCACCTACTGGAGATCGCCCTCAACTACTCCATCAAAGAAATCCCCATTGGGTATGTCCTGGAAGGTGGGGACGGTCGCGATCGCCTGGACGGTGGAGACGGCGACGATAAGCTTTACGGTCATGGCGGCGACGACCGACTATCCGGCTGGCACGGCAACGACTTCCTGTCCGGCGGGAACGGCGACGACGTCCTGTACGGCGGGACCGGCGACGACCGCCTCGAAGGCAACGACGGCGACGACCGCCTCTACGGTCATGACGGCGGCGACTACCTTTACGGCGGGAACGGCGACGACGACCTGTTCGGCGGGAACGGCAACGACGACCTGTACGGCGGGAACGGCGACGACGACCTGTTCGGTCGTGACGGCAACGACCGACTGTGGGGTGGGGACGGCGACGACGACCTGGGCGGTCATGACGGCGACGACTACCTGGACGGCGGGACCGGTAACGACTACGTGTTCGGATATGACGGCGACGACGACATTTTCGGCGGGACCGGCAATGACATCCTGGACGGTGGGAACGGCAACGACATCCTGGACGGCGGGACCGGCAACGACAACCTAGATGGTGGGAGCGGCGGCGACGAACTGTACGGCGGGACCGGCAACGACATCCTGCTTGGTGAGGTCGGCACCGACATCCTTTACGGGGGTAGCGGCGACGACCGCCTAGAAGGCGGTAGCGGCGACGACCGCCTCTACGGTCAGGACGACTTCGACTTCCTGGATGGCGACGACGGCGACGACTTCCTGTACGGTCATGA
>NZ_ASSJ01000069.1 GCF_000473895.1 Rubidibacter lacunae KORDI 51-2
ATAGGCCCCGCCTGCCTTCAGCACCGCCAGCAGCCCCACCACCATCTCAAAGCCGCGCTCCACACAGAGCCCAACCAGAACGTCGGGACCCACACCCAGAGTACGCAGATGATGCGCCAGACGGTTGGCCCGCCCATTCAGAGCACCATAGCTCAACTCCGCACTTGCAAAGACCAGTGCCACGGCTGACGGGTCCGTTGCAACCTGCGCCTCGAACAGCTCGTGCAGGCACATACCTTCCGGATAAGCCGCTGCGCTCGCGTTCCACTCCTCAACCACAAGACGGCGCTCGTCCGCATCCATGAGCGGTAGCTGGCCGACCGGACAATCCTCGTCTTCTAAAATTGCGTCGAGCAAAATGGCGAGACGTTTCCGCAATACTGCAATATCTTGACGCTCGAAGATATCAGCGCTGTAGTTGAAAAGAACCGACACATTGGCCGCCAAGCTATGTTCGCGAAGGTAAATATCTAATGTATTTAGGCTGAAGTTCGGCATAATCCTTTGAAATCGACAAAGCGTGCCGGCGAATGGAATTTTGTTTACTGCTGTGTCAAAGTTAAAGCCAACATCAAATAACTGTCTTCTGCCAATACCACCTAGATTGAGTGAGCGATTAATTTCCGCAACTGGGAAGCGCTGATGTGGATAGCAACATTGTGTATCGCTACTGACTCGTTTCAGGAGAGCCGTAAATGAACGCGTACGTTCGACCCTTATTTTCAATGGCATAACAGCCGCAAACATTCCCAGGGTTCGTCTCTGGCGTGCATTGGTGCGATTATGAAACGGCACACCGATAACAATCTCGTCAAGAGCTTGAATGCTCGTAAAATAGAGGGCAATGAGCGCCAACAGTAAATGCAGCATCGAACAGCCTTGGCTCGATGCCAGCGCGGCACATTTGTCGTAGGTTGCCCGATCGAGTTCCCATTCAAGACTGTTGCTAAAAGAATGACCGCTCGCGGATAAAACAGAATTAGGAAGCTCTGATGGCGGAATATCCGCAAACCGCTCACACCAAAACTCGCGATCCCGATCGAATTGGGTGGATGTCAAATAAGCCCGATCTTCCTTTAAAAATTCGCTGTAGCTCTCGAATGTTTCTTCTGTAATGCTCTTGACGCCATATGTAGCCAGGTAACTATCACCTTGCACGATCTTGTTATAACTCTTTGAAAGAGATTCAACTATCAACGACATGCCGAAGCCGTCACTGATGAGATGATGAAACCGAAGAAAGAAATAGTGTTTTTCCCGATCGATCTTGATGAAATGGGCATCCCAAAACCGGTTCCCGGACAAATCGAATGGCTCGTTGATTTTCCGGCGTAAGTATTTTCTGGCCTCGTCTTCAGGATCGCTTTCTTTTGAGAAATCGATCGTGCGAGGATCTACATCAATAGAATCTGCAAACTCCTGAAACGGGATGCCGTCTTCAATGTGAAAACTGGTCCTTAATGCTTCGTGCTTATGAGCTACATCGTTTAGTGCTTCGATGAGTGCTTCAATGTCAATCTGCTCAATCAATTCAGTGACTACCCCGAAATTATACGCAGGGCTGTCAGGATTCAGAACCTGATCGACCCAAACCATCTGCTGGCTTGAGGACAAGGGAAACCAGCCGCTGGCAATTCTGTGTTTCGGATTTGGAATGTTTTCAAAGATATCCACGTTATAAGCTCCTCTCCAGGACTTAAGCTATGTTGTCGAATACCGAAATCTGTCCGGTTTCGCTTTGGACCTCGCATACCACTAATTGGAACGATATTTAGATGTTCGAACGAGTTATTGGCGATCGTCTTTCGCCGCCGATGTTGCCGGTGGCTCGACTTCCTCGGTATTGCCAGCGATCTCCCCGACAAGGCGTGCGGCCAGCCTTCCGATCGTCGGGGTCTGTGCGAGTTCCATCGAAGGAATTCTGCTGCCAACGCTCTTTTCGATCAGCGCTGCGAGTTCCACCGCCATCAACGAATCGACGCCGATATCGGTCAGCGAACGGGTGGCATCGATTTTCTCCGGTTCACAAGTCAGGATCTCGGCGAGCTGCTCTGTCAGCCATTCCCGAACGAGTTCCTGCCGCTGTGACAGATCGGCCGCATTCAAGGCGGCAAGCAGCCGGGAGCTAACATCAGCTTCTGGCTCAACTTTGGCGATGCCACCTGCAAGATGCCGGAAACGGCTGGACTGGATTGTTACTGGAAGGTGCGATGCAGTCTTCTGCCAGTCAATACGCAAGACACCGGCCGAGCTAAGCCCGTCCTTTAGGCAGGCGCAGAGAATATCGATGGCTTCTGCCGCCCCAAATGCATTCACACCATGCCGGTTGAAGCGCTGCTGGATATCGTCATGTTCGGCCACATAACCGACATCCGAGATGGGACCCCAGGCGATTGCCAGCGCCGGCAGACCCCGCAGACGGCGGTAGTATGCCAAGGTTTCTAGAAACTGATTGGCTGCGGCATAGTTCGACTGGCCTGGATTGCCGATGATAGCGGCCATGGACGAGAACAGCACGAAAAAGTCTAGATCCATTGCGCCAGTCACACGGTGAAGGTTCCAGGCCCCTTTCACCTTGGGGTCGAACACCTTCGTCAAACTGTGTTTGTTCTGTTGCTTGATAGAGCGATCGTCCAAGACCATCGCCATATGGATAACCCCTTTGAGGGGGGCTTTTTCCGTGCACAGTTCATTCAGGACCTGCCATATTTGGTCCTCGTCCGCCACATCGAGGCTGACGACACTCACCTTGCAACCGGTCTCCTCGATTGCCGCTATTTTTTCCCGTTGAGGATCCTTAAGCGCAATGCGCCGCCCGGCGAGAATGAGATGACCCGCACCTTCGGCAGCCATCCATTGAGCCACGGCCAATCCGAAACCGCCTAGACCTCCCGTCAGCAGATAAGAGGCGTCTTTATGAAACCCTTCGAAGCTGGATGTTTCGCTGACTGCGCGCCCGAGGCTGTCCCCATGCAGATCGAAAACGATCTTGCCAATATGTTTGGACTGAGACATGTACCGGAAGGCTTTTTCCGCGTCACTTAGGTCAAAGGCTGTTGTGGGAAGCGGCTTCAGGGCCTTGTCTTCAAATGCTTGCATGACCTCATGCAAATAGCGCCTGATGCGTTGCGGATGCTGGCGAATCACTCTTTCCAGGTCCATGGCAAAGTAGGTGAGATTGTCGCGGAACGGATAAAGATTCAGGGACTTCTTCTGAAAAATATCCATCTTTCCGATTTCCACAAAACGGCCGTAGGATCTCAACAAGTTCAGGCTTTCCTGAACAAACTCGCCGGACAGGGAGTTCAGAACAACATCGATCCCCTCCTCTTTGGTCGCCTCCAGAATGTCGTCATGGAAGTTGAGGGTCCGCGAGTTCAAGACGTGCTGGATTCCCAGGGAACGCAGGTACGTCCGTTTCTCGTCACTGCCCGCTGTTGCGAAAATCTCCGCCCCTGCGTTTTGTGCGATTTGGACGGCAGCGAGCCCCACGCCGCCCGCTGCCGCATGGATCAGGATCCGTTCGCCGGTCTGGATATCGGCCAGCTCGTGCAATGCATGCCAGACCGTGCAAAACACGAGCGGTATGGTTGCTGCGTCCACGAGGGAGAGATGCTCGGGAATGCGCACGACGCAGTCAGCAGGTGTGGTAAGAACCGAGCCGAAGCCGCGGGCAATGGCTGCCACGCGATCGCCCGGAGCCAGTCCATCCACACCCGCTCCGACGGTGAGAACGATGCCGCTGCATTCATCACCCAGGTAAAAGCGGGTGCCGCTGTCATCGGGATAGATGTCCATCGCCTTCATCAAGTCGCGAAAGTTAAGACCGGCGTGATGAACAGCGATCTCAACGTCTCTCGGGCCGGGCTGGGGGCGTGCTGCCGGCTTCAAGACAAAACTGCTCAGATCCCCGGGCTGGTGGAGATCGAGAAAAAAGGACTCGTCCTGCTTTACGGGTCGCGGACGGGACTGGACACGGGCTAGGCGGTCGCGACTGGTCTGTCTCAAGCGCGCAACATAGCGATCACCGCCGCGCAGAGCGACTTCGAGTTCTCGGGACGTTCGTTGGGTCGCCTCTTCAAAGATCCTAGCGGTATCTATCGCTTCAGCCGTCCCTGGCAAGTCGATTAACGTGATACGACGATCGGGATATTCGTTTTCCGCGACCCTTCCCAGCCCCCACAAGGGAGCGCTCAAGACGCCGTTGGCATTGTCATCGTCCTTTATCTGCTGCACATCTCGGGTGACTAGCACGAGGTGCTGATCGCCGTCGGGATCGACATCCTCAAAGGCCCGCAGGATATTGGCAACGTTCAGGCATTCTCCAGTGCATGATGTGTCGAGGGTTTCCCGGCCGGCCTCATCTAGAGGGGGTGCATCCAGAGGTCTGAGATATACCACCCCGGCGATGGTCCCGTATCGGCCGGCGGACTCCTGGAAAAGAGAGCGCATCGCAGAAAGATCGCCTGTCGTTATGTTTGGCGAACCGGACGATTCCGCCCGCGGCGGCTCGTCCGGTTCGGTCAGCGTCACCGGCAAGGTGATGTAACCGTTCTTGTCAAATTCCTCCTTTACCCGAGCGCCGATACCATGACGGTCCACGAACAACAACCACACGCCCTCTCCGTCCCGCTCCCCCACAGCCGCAACACCTTCAGGCTTGCGCGATAAGATTACGCTTTGAACGCTGGTTCCGTCGCTGCGGTCGGAGAGTATATTTATATCCTGGAATCCGCATTCACCGAGCAGCTTCTGCCAAGCAGCCGGACCGAGGCAGCAATGGTCCGCACGAAGACCGGTATCCTCGTAAGCCCACCATCCCTTTAGCATGCCGAAGGTCACATCGACCCAAAACGGTGGCGCCATGAATTCCAGCAATAGCAGCATGCCATTGGGGACGAGCAACTCGTTCGCATGGGCGATGGCTTGCTTCAAATTCCTAGTCGCATGCAGAACGTCGCCGGCGATGACCAAGTCGAAACTTTCCGGATCGAATCCCTGCTGCCTCGGGGAGCGTTCAATATCCAGGACCCCGTAGTCGACATTGCCGAAACCGGAAAACTTTTCCTTGGCGCGCCCGAAGAATACGGGCGAAATATCGGTGAAGGTGTATTGGATCCGTCCAACCGGCAGGCTCGCCAGCAGCAACGATGCCAAGGCTCCCGTTCCGGCCCCTATTTCCAGAATGCGCAGCGGCCGGTTTTCGGGTATCCCTGAACCCATGGCTTTGACCGCGAATTCAACGATCTGGTTGTAAGGACCAAACAGTGCCAAGCGGTCGTAAACCGTTTCAGTCAGTTCCTCGGAACCGTTTGGAAACAGAACCCGAACCGGATCGACATCGCCCCGCAGGACGCGGGCTAGTTGCCTGCCGCACTGCTTCAGCAGATTGAACTCGGGATACTTTCCTTTAGGTTGGGAAAGGTCGGTCTCGATGATGGCTTCCGCCTCGGGACCACCGGTATAGACAGATAGAACCTGCCATGTATCGGTATCGGTCTTTTCCAACAAGTTGCGGGCTTCCAAGCATTGCAGCAGCCGCCTGGTCAAACGCTCGTGCTGGCTGGCGATCCTCAGGTCGGTGCAGACGCCTTTGACGGTCAGTTCCCTACCTTCCGACCAACCTCCACCCAGCTCCTCGAAAGCTTCCCAGACAAAGGCAACCGTCATCGCTTCCAAAATGGGATAAACTTCGCTGTAGTATTGGTCGAGGTTGAAGCGTTCGGCTAGACTGGGGATATCGGCTTGAACGATTTCCGAGAGCGTGCCCGGCGCAACCCGGCCGGCCCAGGATTCGTCAATTCCATGCACGATTTCCTGCCGATCCCATTCAAATGCGTATAGCCAATCGCTTCGTTCGGATTTTGCACTGGGTGGCTTGACAGCGAGGTTTCTGAACTCAACAAGCGTGTTGCCATCCACATCGATGATGTAGATGTCGCCGAGGGTGAAGTCATCTTCCACTGGCGTCAACCGGCGCGCATAAACGAAATGCTCGGCGTCCGGCTGCGGCACACCATATAAGCGCAGTCTTTCCAGTGCTATCGGTAAGCGTGCTTTAAATTGCGTTTGTTGGTGACTCAGAAAGGTTCCAAAGAGTGCTTGAATACCTAAGTCTGAGAGAACCGGATGCAGCAAGTAAGCTTCTAGGTCGTGGGAGTTAAGACCGGGAACGAGTGAATTTAATGGTCGCAGGATCGAAAATACTTCATCTCCCCCACGCCAAATTCCATCGATACCCGTAAAGGCCGCTCCGTAATTAAGTCCATCTTTCTCGAAGGCCGGATACAAAAACTCAGTGATATTTTCAGGACATTGCCGTTTCAGTTCATCCAGATCGAAACGGCGCCGCCCGGGGACCGACATCTTCCTGATGCGCCCGCGCATATGGAACACACAACCATCTTCTTCGCCGGCCACTCGGCTATCGATCGAGATTGTGTCGTCGTTCGCAAGGGCCTGCACCTGAATTTGCCGCCGCTGCCCTTGTTTCAGGATCAGTGGTTGGTCGATCTCCATCTTCTTCAGTTGCAGGTTGCTGGTGCCATGAAGTTCCCGCCCGGCCGCCAGCGCCAGCTCGATAAAGCCTGCCGCCGGGAAGATAACCAGATCCTTGAAACGGTGATCGTTTAAAAAGGCATACCGCCTGAGATCGATAGTATTGGTCCAGCAGGGTTCAAACCGATCCAACCGCACGCCGAGCAAGGGATGAACGCAAGGCAGGAGCCGCCGGTCGTTCGATTCCCTGGTTTCCTGCCAGTGATGTTCCCGTTGCCACGGATAGCCTGGCAACGCGATATTTGGATTGTTGCCGGGGAAGACCGCCTCCCAATCGATCTCATGACCGTCAACATGAAGCTGTGCCAGTGCCGAGAGCACGGTCAGTTGTTCCGGTTCATTGCGCCGTAGCGAGAAAACAACCTTGCCCCTGGCTTCCGACTTGCCGACAATCTCCGCTACCGACCTCGTCAGTACCGGATGCGGGGCGATCTCCAGAAACGTTCGATGACCGGCTTCAACCAGTGCTTCCACCGCTTGGGCAAACATGACCGGTTCGCGCACGTTGCGCCACCAATAGGCCCCGTCGTAGCCGAACCCGGTCGCGCGACTGCCGGTTACCGTGGAATACAGCGGGATATCCGGCTCCCGCCAGGTGATGCCGTCCAACACCTCGCAGAGTTCGTCTGCGATCGCATCCATGTGATAGCTGTGGAACGGCACATCCACGTTCAGCACGCGGTTAAAGATATTCTGTGCGCTCAGTTGCTCCGATAGAGCCACAATCAGCTCGGCATCCCCCGACAAAGTCACGGAGGATGCACCGTTGATGGCCGCGAGGGAGACCTTGCCATCGTGGCCTTCAATCGCTGCCCGGGCGTCCTCAAGCCCCAAAGCGGCGGCGATCATCTTGCCCTTACCCGAGAGCTTGTGCTGCAGCCGGGCGCGGTGGTAAATCGCGCGGGCGGCTTCTTCCAGCCCAAGCATACCGGACATATAAGCTGCTGCACCTTCACCGGCACTGTGGCCGACGATGGCGGCAGGCTGCAGCCCCCAGGCACGCCATAGTTCGCCCAGAGCCACCTGCAAGGCGAAATTTGCAGGTTGGGAGATCTGTGTTTCCGACATCCTCGACGAAGCTTCGTCTCGGGTCAACTCCTGCAGAAGAGACCAATCGGCGAATTCGGCAAAAGCTGCATCGCAGCGCTCGATCCAGTGACGGAAGAGCGGCTCGGCGTGGAGCAACTGGCGCCCCATTGCCCACCATTGCGGACCCATGCCCGAAAACACAAAGACCGGACCGTCTTCCGGCCGGTCCAACACGTCGGACTTGCCCAGCAAGAGCCCTTTCGGTTCCAGACCGCGCCGATAATCCTGAAGCTTAGCGATCAGTTCATCCCGGTTCTGTCCGAGGACGGCGAGCCGGCAGTGGTGATGGGTTCTCCGACGGGCCGCCGCCCGACAGTATCCATAGAGGTCAAATGCCGGTTTGCCCCCTTGAAGAACGGATAAGTGCCTAAGCGCCAGCTCTTGCAACGCCTCGTCGCTGCGCGCGGAGATCGGCAGGAGATATGCCGCCGGTCCGTCATCTTCTGCATTCGGTGTCTCTTCACAAACTTCGGACCCCATCCTGCCGGCGGAGGTTGGGGCTTCCTCGACGATCGCATGGGCATTCGCCCCGCCGAAGCCGAAGGAATTGACCCCTGCTCGGCGAGGACATCCGTCATCCGGCCAGGCAATGGTCTCCACCGGCACTACGAAATGATGTCCGGATAACCCCAGCTCGGGATTCTCCCTGTCAAAATTGCGATTTGGGGGGATAACACCGTGGTGAACGGCCAAGGCCGCCTTGATCAATCCGGCAATGCCGGCCGCCGCCTCCAGATGTCCGATATTGGTCTTGACCGAACCAATAAAATGCGGTCTGGCATTGGTTTGGCCGTTGCCGAAGACGTCTCCCAATGCCCGGATTTCTATCGGGTCTCCTACCGGCGTCCCGGTTCCATGGGCCTCGATGTAGCGAACGCCGCCCGGATCGATGCCGGCCTTCCGGTAAACCTGCCGCAGCATATCCGCCTGGGCATCGGCGGAAGGCATGGTCAGGCTCGGGGTGCGCCCATCCTGATTTACCGCTGTACCTTTGATGACAGCATAGATACAGTCCCGATCCCTCAACGCATCGTCCAAGCGCTTGAGAACCACAACCCCAGCTCCTTCGCCGCGGGCAAATCCATCGGCGCTTGCATCGAAGGCCTTGCAGCGGCCATCCTGGGCAAGCATTGTCGCGCGGCTAAAGCCAATGGTTGGCTCCGGCTTGAGGAGAGCGTTGACCCCTCCGACCAGGGCCATGCTGCATTCGTCGGCATGGATGCTCTGACAGGCAAGATTCAACGCAGTCAAGGATGAAGAACATGCCGTGTCGACCGCAAGGCTCGGTCCCTTGAAGTCGAAACAATAAGATATGCGGTTGGCGGCAATGCACAGGACTTGACCGGTATTGGTGTGAGCCCCGATATGTTCGCGGCTATACTGGCTGTGTTGAATGTGCCCGTAGTCAAATGAAGCAATTCCCACAAACACACCGACATCCCGGCCGCGGAGGGATTGCAATGTCAAACCACCGTCCTCCAGGGCATTAAAGGATGTCTCCAGCAGCATGCGCTGCTGCGGATCCATAACCGCAGCTTCACGCGCCGAGATCCCGAAGAAGCCAGCGTCGAATTCGGCAATCCCGTCAATGAACCCGCCGCGAAGCGAACCAACAGTGCCCGGTTCGTTCATCGCATCGGGGCTGAACAGAAGGTCGTTGTTCCAGCGGTCGGCCGGGACGGGCACTGTCGCATCGACACCGGCGGTCAGAAGCTGCCAAAAACTCGCCGCCGAATTGGCATTTCCCGGGAACCGGCAGCCGATACCGACGATGGCGACAGGTGCATGGGGTGAATGTCCATCGGCATGGGCGAAACGGGCTGCTGCATTGTCATCGAGCATAATCGGCTGCTCTCGAACGAGATCCTCGGACGCGATATGTCGTATGAAGAAAATTAAGTTGAACTTCAATTTAGCTCAGGCTTAGCGCCAGATCGTGGCAAAACAACTAAATGCGTAACAAAAGATACAGTTTGGCAACATACATTTACTTCATGGGTTTTTCAACTCTCTCAATGGATAGGTGGATTCAACAGCGAGCAGGATAGTGAGATTCTTAGAGGCTGCTTGAAGAGTTCAGGGCGGTATCAAATTACTCCAGACGTATGACCATTAGGCGGATCGTCGCAATCCGAATCATCGCCTCCGATGACGCCAGCAAATACTTGTAGTCCACATTCAACCGCCGATACCAACTCCACCAGCCAAACGTTCTCTCAACCACCCACTGCTGCGGCAGTAACACACATCCCTTCGCTGTTGCTGCGCCAGACTGCCGTGCCTTAGGCGTCGACTTGGAGTGTTCTCGACAGCTAGCTGAAACCGAATTGGCACGTCAGTTTTTCAGTCCCCGCGAGGCTGAGGCGATCGCCCAACTGCCTCCTGAGGAGGGACAGCGAGCCTTTTTGCGCATGTGGACGCTGAAAGAAGCTCGCTTGAAGGCTACTGGAGTCGGGATTTCTGAAGGGCTAGCGCGGGTCGCTGTCGATCTGGACCATCCCATTGCGCTGCCCTGGCGAGTACGAGTGGACGATCGAGGAGTTGACCGTTGGGAAAGGGTACTTCGGTGCCTTTACCGCGTTCGGGGACGGATGGCAGTGCCATTACTTCCGGATGCGTTGAATTTCAGAACATAGGCGATGCATAGGCGATCGCGCTGTCAGACGGAGGAACCCCTACCCGCGCCTTATTCCGATGCACCCACTTGGCCTTGAAAGTTGCTCATTATCCACTTGGACAAGTGCCGAACATGCGGATGCTTGAGCGCTGTCATGTGGTTGCCCGGACCATGCCAGGACAAAAGCTCTGGGGCCCATAAGCGCCATGCCTCAACGCTGTTCGCAATTGATTTGGCATTGGACGATTCAGGAAGCTTGGGATTGCTCATTAATATCAAACCGGTCCGTCCTGGGTACGGCCTTGCCGGTTGATATTTCGTCCTGAGAGCGGTTCCAAAGGAGCGAACTACTCCTTGCAGATCTTGTGACTTGGAACGTGCCGGCATCAAACCGTGCTGAAGAAGACTCTCATGCAAGCGGCCGATTTGCCGCTCTGCATCGAGCTGCGCCAATTCAGCGGGCTCCATCCCAAGCGAACATTCTCCAGCTTGTTCGTAAATTTCAATCAATTTTGTCACGACTTTGGTGCGTGTGTACTCGCTTACTCGATCCCCGTGTTGCTTCGGTGCTTCGCTGTCGATCAAGGTGAGCGACTCAGCTGGGCAGCCGAGTTCCAGCAGCTCCAGGGCAATCTGGAAAGCAATCCAGCCTCCAAAGGAATGACCGAGTAGATGGACAGGTCCGTCAGGGCAGACCGTTCGAATTGCCTCAAGGTAGCATCTGGAAGCGGCCCGAACGCTCGCGTGTGGCACACGCTGGCCGTCCAGTCCGCGTGGCTGCAGACCATAGATGGGACAGGACTCACCAAGGGCGTTTGCAAGCGGTGCAAAGCCGGCGACATTGCCGCCTGCCCCGGGGATGCAGAAGACCGGAATTTGCCCAGCCTGTCCTTTTTGAATGGTCACCAGTGGCTCGTAACTTCGTCCCTGTGTATAAACTCGCTGTTCTTGATTATTTAGAGCCTTGGAAAGAGATGTCCCAAGGCAGGAAATATTGGGAGGATCCATCATCGTCCAGTGATTTCCAGGGACCGGAACGACGTGAATATGCTCTTTTGAGATAACAGTTTCCCAACCACCTGTTTGGCTAGACTCGGTATCTTCGATGGCTGCAAAAAGGTGCATGGGCACCGGGATCGGTTGAACATGATATTGGTGCATGGCATGTGTGCAAGCATACATGCGGGAGATGTATTTTCGAACCTCATATTGGTGTAACAGGCTCTCTATGTCATCCAGTGCTATCGGTATGCCGCGCCTTTCGGCAATTGCCGCGAGATGCAGAAGAACGTGTTTGTCTTCGAGAATTCGTCGCAGATAATCCTCTTCTGAACTGACAGTTTCAAATGATCGCGGGCAATTGATATCGAGGAGTCCGAGGAATGCGACCTGGTCATCATTGCCGATCAGCTGGACAGCGACTTCGTAAGCAAGCAAACCACCGAACGACCATCCTGCGATGTAGTAAGGACCTTTCGGCTGCACCATTTTGATCGAGGTCAGAAAATGGGCAGCCATGGCCTCAATCGTGAGTAGAGGTGTATTCACATCACTGGGATTTTTCAGCCCGTAAACGGGTATATCTGCATCGATATGACGGGTAAGTTCGAATCCATAGATAACTTCACCACTGGGCTCCTGGAAAAGGAATAGAGGAGGTTTGTTTCCTTCCGCACGAAACACTGTTATACCCCGATCCAGCAGGCGGTCCTGATCATTCAATGCGTTTGCAAAGGCAATGACGGTTGGTCTAGCAAAGAGCTTTGCTAGCGGAACCTCTTTCCCGAGCGCCTCACGCAGCCTTGAGACCATTAGCACGGCCAGCAGGGAATGACCGCCTAGGTCGAAGAAGTTGTCGTGGCGGCCGACCCGTTCGACCCCAAGCAGCTGCGACCAGATCAGTGCCAGCGTCTCCTCCACCGTCCCTTGAGGTGCCTCATAGATCTGGCGGACATAGGCCGCCTCGTCCGGGGACGGAAGCGCCCGCCGGTCTAGTTTGCCGCTTGCCGTCAGTGGAAAAGCCTCCATCAACACATAGGCCGAAGGAGCCATCCACGACGGTAGATGCCGCACCGCATGGTCCTGCAACGCCTGCGCATCCACCTTAAAAGAACCATCTTCAGGGCCAGCACCATTCCTGTCTGTAACCACATAGGCTGCAAGGGCGTTGCCGTCTTCACTCCCCGAACCGCGCGCAACCACGACCGCATCGCCCACACCCGCATGGGCGCGCAGGCACGCCTCGATCTCACCCAGCTCGATCCGGTGGCCTCGGATTTTCACCTGGAAGTCCCGGCGGCCCAGATACTCGAGCGTCCCGTCCGCCCGCCAACGCCCCAGATCCTCTGTCCGGTAAAGCCGCGCATCGGCATCGGCGCTAAATGGGTCGGGGACAAACCGTTCCGCTGTCAGGTCGGGGCGGTTTAGATAGCCGCGCGCCACCTGAACACCGCCAATGTAAAA